>JAICQI010000775.1 GCA_025937955.1 Pyrinomonadaceae bacterium | reverse complement strand
CAGCGCCAGCGCTGCTTCCTGCTGTTGCGAAATTATCTGGCGCAGGCTTCCAGACTGATCCAACGCAAACATCAACGCGACGCGGTCGGCGCCCGGAGAAAAGTACAACCCGGTGGTTACCTGATCCTGATCTTTTAGCAGTAGATCCTGTTCGGTCAGCCCCGGAACCGCTTGTCCCTTCTTGTCACGGACGCGCACGGGGAAGAGCAGCAGGTCGGTGTTGACCCGCACCACATCGTCTTCATCGACAGTTTGCTGGGCTAAGACGGGTGAATGGAGACAGACGAATAGGCAAACAAGAGCAAGAAAACGCAGCAGCCGCAGTCCGGCTATACGAAAAAACGGCCGAAAAGCAGGATACTGAGGATCACGATGATGGTTATAACGATGATCTTGACCAGGCTCACGGCTAAATCCTCTCGCGTGGGATACGTCTGTGTCAACCTTACAGTTCGAAAGATTTTCAGCCACAGATTTACGCAGATTAACGCGGATAAAGCATTTTTTGCTGATCCGCGTTAATCCGCGTGAATCTGTGGCAAAAATCATCATAGGAATCGCAGTGTGTACGTCACCCGCAATCCTCGCCCCATTTCCGGTGCGAACTCCTTGATAAACGACAGATGGTTGCGGTAGAGCGTATCGCCCACGTTGAAAAAGTTGAACGAAATGATATGCGCCGCATGCTGTTGCGCGAACAGGTACGAACCCGAGAGATTGAAGACGGCGTAGCCCGCTGTCGGCGTCTCGGTCAGGAAGATGCGATCCTGGTGATTCGCCATCACTACCTCGGGATTCAACAGCAGTCCCCTGTACCTGAACTCCAATCCGACACGCCCGCGCAACGGCGGAATCCGTGGCAAAGGCGTGTCGCTTGACGTTAACTCCGCGTTCACGTAATCGAGTCCGAGGTTGAGCCAGACTGCCGGGTGCAGCGCCGCATCCAGTCGTGCTTCCGTGCCGGCGTAGCGCGTCGTGCCCTGATCGTACTCAGCGACAGTCAGCCCATCTTCCACGTCACCGGTTGGCGCAAGGAAAATGAAGTCCTTGATGTGGTAATAGAATCCGTTTGCTTCAAAGCGCACGCGCTTGGATCTGTGTCTAATTCCGAAATCGAAGCCGTTGCCGAGCTCGCGTTTCAGGTCCGGATTGCCGATCTCGAAGGCGAGGTTACCTGGATGTGGTCCAAGGTTGTACAACTCTTCGAGTGCCGGCGCACGATACGAATGAGAGTAATTCGCGACGAACGAACCACCATTCCACGTCGCGACGCGAATGCCCGCCGCGCCGGAGAACCCGGTGAAGCTTCTATCCGGAAGCACGCCGCGAACTGCTGAGGGCTCGGGGTTGTAACGATTGTTCTCGAGCCGCCCACCTAACTGCAACGACACACGTTCAAAGTCGAAAGTCTCGAGGCCAAATAGCGCGAAAGCATTTTGCTTTGTCGGTGGCGCCAAAGCTTCTTCACCAGACGCTGAGAAGTCGCGGTGCATACCCCAGAAGCCAAAGCGGCCCGAGAGCCGGCCTGTCTTTCGTTGATCAAACATGCCCTGGTAAAGAAATGTGTTGTTCCTGAAGCCGGTTCCAATCTCGCCGGTGATGGAATTGATTTCCGCGTGGCGGTAGTTGTTGTACTGGACGGAGAAAGTCCCGGCGTCGATGAATGTGCCGGTCTCGCGAAAGCCACCGCGCAGCTCAATGCTGTGGCGTCGTGGATTAAGTTCGACGATCTCCGGATCTGCTTCGTTCGGATCGACCGGGATGCCGTAGCGACGCTTGTTGAGGTTGTAGTTAAAACTGAAGA
This sequence comes from Pyrinomonadaceae bacterium, assembly GCA_025937955.1. Lineage (GTDB taxonomy): Bacteria > Acidobacteriota > Blastocatellia > Pyrinomonadales > Pyrinomonadaceae > PSRF01. The sequence continues at coordinate 1,330 of JAICQI010000775.1, read as the reverse complement.
ACGCCTTTTTCGGATAGAAACCAAACCCCGCAGCCGTGCTGACTTCTCGCGAAAAGGAGTTCTCGACGCGGCCGATTGGCGTGTCGTAATCGCTGGACCGTTGCCCGCCGAAATTCGCCCACGTTAGCCAGCGAGTGGTGCCGTACTCAATGCCGCCGCTGCCACCCCCGTGATTGCTGTTGGTGCTGCCCAGGCCCGTCAGATAACCATTAAGTCCTTTGTGCGGAGAATCGTGTCCGGAAATCGTGTTGACGACGCCGCCGATGGCATTGCTGCCGTAGAGCAGAGTGGCCGGGCCTTTAACGACTTCGACTCTTTCAGCCGTTAATACGTCGACGGGTTCCGCGTGATCGCCGGATTCGAAGCCGAGACCGCCGACACGGTTCCCGTCCTGGAGCACGAGTACGCGATCACCATCGAAACCGCGAATAACGGGACGTGCGGTGCCCGGTCCGAAACTGCGTTTCGCGATTCCGAGCTCACCATCCAGAGCCTCGCCAAGTGACACCGGACTTTTCTTGGCGAGTTCGATCGACCCAAGGACGTCGACCGATTGGATCGAGCTACTCAAAGCCTGTTCGGTGCCGGTGGCGGTTACCGTAACCTCCTCACGTACGCCGGTCAGTTCGAATTTGAAATCGATGGTTGCTTCACCGTTGGCCACATCGGCGGTGCGAACGATGTCGGGAACGCGGTCCAGGTGCGCCACCACGTCGTACTTACCGGGGGGCAGGTTTTTGAATTCGTAATTGCCGTTGTTGTCAGTGTCCACGCTACGCTTCAACTGAAGGATCGTAATGATCGCGTTGTGGATGGGTTTGCCGCTGTCGCCGAGTGTTACTGTGCCGCGCAGCGTTCCCGTGCCGGTCGCGGCTGCCTGGCCGAAGGCTGAGAAACTGATCAAGCTGATGAATATGAATGAAGTCGGTATTTTTTGAAGTAATTTCATTAGTGCTAATCTCCCTGAAATAAGGTCCTGGTCCATTAGCGTTCGATTAGAACGATGGAATGGACGCTGGTGCAGACACTCGTTAAAGAGCGTCTGGCATGGTCGACTTGTTTAGGAGATAGCTGGGGGTGCTCGTCCGGCCGTCGGTCCTGTGATTTGCGAAAGGACGTCGAGCGGCAACGTAGCCGTTAAATTGATCCGAACCTGTTTGGGCGGGTCAGCAATACGAAAAGCAACAAGCGTGGTATTGAAGGTTTGGTGTAACTGACAGATGAGACAGTCGCTGCACGCAGTCTTGTTCGCGAGCGGCGTAGATTGCTGCTCGATGTCGGTCAGTGCCGTTGCACTGCTCGGAGCAGGGAGTATGCGACCGTGGCGGTG
>JAICQI010000393.1 GCA_025937955.1 Pyrinomonadaceae bacterium | reverse complement strand
TTTATGGGAGGGAATCTATTCCCTCCCATTTTTGTTTGCAGTAAAATCACGGCGCATCATCCCTCCTCGGAGACAACGCGCATGAAGAACACTAAGGTGCTGTTGGTTGTAGCGACCATCATCGCGATGACGCTTTGTCAATTTGTGATCCGCGCGCAAGTGACAGCGCCTGCCGTGGTTGAGATTCAGGGACAGGTACGATTCGCCGAAGGCGGGGCGCCGGCTGCTAACGTGGTGGTGCGGCTCGAAAGCTACGATGGCGGTGGCTCGATCAGTGAAGCGTTCACGGATCGATTGGGCAAGTTTCGGTTTACTGGTTTACCACCGGCGCAATATTCAGTGCGTGTCCGGCAGGAGGGTTATCGAGATGCACAGCAATCCGTGGATATGACGACGATATCGCGCGGCTTAGTGATGATTCAGCTCTTGCGCGATAACTCATCGTCGTCCACCACGACGACCGCGTCGGGAAGCATCGATGCCAATGTTCCGGCGGCGGCGCAGAAGGAGTTTGATAAAGGTGTCGCTGCGTTGGGCGAAGGTGGGAAAGAGAAGACTGAGTTTGCGGTGCGATGTTTTGAGAAAGCAGTCTCGATTTATCCGCAGTTTGTTGAAGCGAGATTGAAACTCGGGACTGCGCACATGGATCTGGCGCAGTGGGAGAAGGCGGAGCAGTCGTTGTTAGCAACGATCGACGTGGATGCGAAGGCATTCAACGCGTATTTCGCCCTTGGTGAAGTTTATCTGCGTCAGAACAAGGTCGTGGATGCTGAGAAGGTGCTGGTGCAGGGCTTGGCGATTCAGGATGCGTCGTATCTGGGTCACCTGAACCTGGCGCGGGTCTATTGGGAGAAAGCGCGCGAAATCAAAGATCTCGCTCAGGCGAAGCCCGCGCTGGAAAAGTCGTATGAAGAAGTGAAACGCGCACTCACGTTGAATCCCAATCTCGCCGGCGCTCATCTATTGAAGGGCAATCTCCTGCTGCGCGTCTCACGCATTAGCGACGCCGTCGTCGAATTCACCGAATATCTGCGTCTCGAACCCAACGGCCCCTTCGCCGCCGAAACCCGCGCCCTGGTAGAGAAAATTAGCCACAAAAAGGCACAAAAGTCACAAAAATAAGGCTAGGGAACTTGAAAGCATTTTGTGCTTTTTGTGCCTTTTTGTGCTTAACGGTTTCTTCTCGTGGCGGCGAAAAGCGCGAGGGCCGAGCCGCCGACGAATAGGAGTGCGCCGCCAACGACGCGGGCCTGGTTGGGAATCTGGCGAATGCCGGTTTCGGTGATAACGACCGCTGAGGTCGGCTCGATGTAAAGCGCGCGGTAAGTGATCACACCACCAGCAGTGGCCACCAAAACGCCGAGAAAGAGGAGGAGAGTTTTCATTCCTTTTGTAGGGGTGGCCCTCCGTGGTCACCCCAGGCAGTGACTTGGTGTGCAAAGCCTCGGCAAAGTAATTTTAATGAGAATAAAATCTGGCTCTTACAGTTTGCTTTGGCTGGAATATTTGGTTTTAGGTACGAAATCTATTCGGTGGCTATAAATAATTGTCGTGAGCTGAGTGGTTGCAGGCTACCGTCCTTAAAGCCAAGAGTCGGCCTTTGGGTAGTTCTACTCGCGTGACCTGCGGGGAATGGAGTATTCCATGACAGGGACTGTCTGTCAATAGTGAATTGACTGATGTAAGCCAGTTCCTTCTGATTGAAAGGACTCCTTTGGCTCGCGCCAGCCGGCTGAACTTCATACCATCAAAGCAGCTATGAACCATTCAGCAGAGAATTGCGAAACTTCTCGTAGATCCCTTGCCGGTCTAACTTGAGATTTCTAGTCAGCAGGCCGTTATCGGTCGTGAACTGAGTGTCCGTAAAAACAATCCTTCCAATCCGGCTCGGGCCAGGAACTTTCGCGTTGAGTTTTTCGATCACCGCGTCCACTCGTTGACGATTCAGAGAATTGTCTTCCACCGCAAGTGAAATCAACGCCATAAGGACTGGCATCTCACCGCCTCCAAAAACAACCGCACGTGAAACATCCGACGACTTCTCGATCTCTTTCTCGAGCAGTTCCGGCTGAAGTTTATATCCCGCCCGAGTGATAATTACCTGCTTTTTGCGACCAGTGATGTAGAGATAACCATCGCTATCGAAGCGACCCAGATCACCAGTGGCAATTCTGCCGGAGCCCAGGAATGTTGTGGCTACGGTTTCGGCATCGCAGCCTAAATAGCCAAGGCAAAGCGGTTGTTTGTAATCGACAATGATCTCACCATCATCCGCTATGAAGACGGCATCATCGAATAATGGCCTGCCAACTGACCCCAGCCGATTTGCTCCGGGAAGATTTAGCGCTATGAATCCTGTCTCACCCAGACCGTAAACCTGATACAACGGTAATCCCAGCGAAGCGAAGAGTTCGAGCGTTGACTGGCGACTGGGAGCGCCGCCGGTGAGCATGATCCGAACACGAGGGCCAAACACATCATAAAGAGGAGCGAACCATTTTCGCAGGAGTGCTTGACGCAAGCGGCCAAAACTCAAGTTTCTGATCAGCCAACCAACTGCCAGCAGCAATCGTTGCTTCGCTGACGGAAGGTTGCGAAAACGATTCTCCACGATCTCGTAGAACGCCGGTGGTCCCGCCAGGATCGTCGGCTTGAAATCTTTAAGCGCGGGCAAAAAACGCGCCGGCTCGGCGAGTGCGAGATCAAAACCATACCAGATTGCAGTGTAGATCATTAGACGCTGCTGATAGTTCGAAAACGGAAGTACCACGATCATGCAATCGTCCGGTTGAAAAGTGAATTTGTGCCCGCAGCTCGCAATCCACTTTTCTGTTCCCACGCGACTGATCTTTAAACACTTGGGAACACCGGAGGTGCCGGAGGAAAAGACCAACGTCCACACATCGGATTCCAAATTAAGCGCGTTTGTTAATTTGTTTTCGGCAGGTTGGCGGATGCGTACTTTGTAATCGACGTCTCCATCTAATGTGGCCATCCAATGATGCGGCTCGGATGGCTGCAAAAACTTCTTTCTCGTTAGCAGCAGTTGCAAGTCATAACGATCGGCGGCCTCAGAAAAGGAGATATTCGCAAACTGTTCGGGATGAAAAGCAACCACAACACAGCGCATACGCAGCAGTGCGAGGTCATATAGAATCCACTCGTAGCAATTATCGGCGAGGATGCCGACGTGCATTCCGGCGCGAACGCCCCAGGTCGTCAGCTTTTCCTCTACGGCGTCAACATCGGCAAGCATCTCCCGGTAAGATCTCCGGGAGACTTTTCTTCCTTCGTAAAGAAAGATTCCCTGCTCGGGGAGTTCGGACAGTCTTTCAGGTAGCGAGTGAAGGTTCACATTTTTTGCAGGGGAGTTGTCAGTACCACCTGCGATAGCGGGTGGGTTATTCGTTCGCAATCAAAATCAATAGCAATATCGCATGCTCAACATCGACCCACCCGCTATCGCAGGTGGTACTGACTTGGATCAAGTGGGACGCACCACTTTTGAGTCAAAGCTCTGCTGCACTATCGCTGGCTGGCTTTGCGTCAAAAGTCGGAAATGATTGTTGGATCGGGTCAGTACAGGGAGCGATAGCGACCTGGTCAGTGATCGGCATGCAATACTCGCGAAGGATTTTGGACTCTGATGGTTGGACCAGGTCGCTATCGCTCCCCGTACTGACCCGATCCAAGTGCGAATCCTACTTTTGAGGCAAAACCTCGCTAGCTTCATTGGAGAACCGTTTCATAAACGCGTTCAGTTCTGTGGACCAGTCGCCAGCCAGTTCCTTTTGCAGCCAGACAACGTTCACGCGTTCGTCCCGCAGCATCGCGACTTCTGACAGACACGCAGCGCGGCGGAAACCTACAGCCTCCAAGCCGCGGATGCTGGCCTCATTGCGTTCCAGAGTGAGAGAAACCAGCGATCGAAAACCGAGTCTCTTTGCCTCGTTGATTATGTGAAGAAACAAACGTCCGCCGATGAGCTTGCTTCGACGACTCCGGTCAACGTAAACCGATATTTCAGCAATTGTCGGTAATGACGAGCGCACCGAGAATTTATTTAATGCAGACCAGCCAACAACACCATCAGTTTTATCTTCGTAAACAAATACCGGAAACGGATCATCGTGAGACGCCAGCCATTCAATGCGACTCTCAATCGTGACCGGTTTTACGTCGCAAGTGGCAAATAGCTGATCTTCGATTGCCTGGTTGTAAATCGTGCCGATGCGGGCGGCGTCAGACTGTACAGCGCGTCGTATCACGGGGTCTCTCCGCTTTATTGCTGCAAGAACAACTGGAACAAGACCACATCGTGGAAGCCTGTGGATGTGGGAAATACAGCGTGCAATTGACCGAGCTCCTGAAAGCCGAGCCGTCTGACTGAATCAAGAATATGCGCCGGTTCGGGAAAGACAATGCATACGGCCGAGTGAAATTCTATTTCCCTGGCTCGTCGCAGCACTAACCGCATGAGCTCACCACCGACACCTTTGTTGCGCGCAGCACGGCGGACGAAAGTGACTAACTCCGTGGTCGGGCTGTAGGCCTCGCGCTCGTGATAACGAGTGATGGCGGCCCACCCGAGCACCTCGTTGTCCTTTTCAAACACGTACGACTCGTATTTCGGGAGATCACCGGTCAACCACGATTTGATTTGCTCTTCCGTGCGCGGTTGAATATCACAGGTAGTTTCCTCGGAACTGACGGCCTCGTTGAAGATCGAAGTTATGGCAGGAATATCGCTCGAGGTTAGAGGTCTTATGCCCATAACTTTTTGAATTGCCCTACTCATACTGTTGCCGAACGAGTTGTCTTCAGATGATGGTAGGCTTCCGCGATTGTAACAAACTGCTCGAGTTTGTCGCGAAGTTCTGCATGGGAGAAAGAGGAGAACGCCAACCGCACAGCCGGTTCAGTTGGCGCTTCAGCAAAGAATTCATTGCCCGAGGAAATGTCAATCTGGTGTTTGCCGGTATACATGGCAAAATAATCGGCAGACCAGTGCGGTGGTAAGCGCAGCCAAAAGTAGAAGCCTCCCGCTATTTCACATGCGCTAATCTGCAAGCGTGCGAGTCGAGCTAAAGTCGTCGAACAGATTTCCTGGCTTTGGCGGTAGTACTCGCGAATTCTATACAGCTGATCGCTCAGGGCGCCACTCTTCAGATAATTCAAAACGACCGCGGCCAACATCGGATTTGTGCCGTTCGGTTTTAACTTCATGAGCGACTGCATGAGTTGTGCTGAGTGAGTCATCAACCAGCCAATCCTGACGCCGGGAGCAATGAGCTTCGAAAACGAACTGGAGTGAATGACCGAATTGGATTTATCAAGAGCAATAAGCGGCGGCAAATTGGATCCCCGATAACGGAGTTCAAAGTAAGGATCGTCCTCCAGCACAATTGCCTGAAACTTGCGCGCCAGATCCAAAAGCCGGAGTCGCCGCGAAAGCGACATCGTGGCGCCGGCGGGATTGTGAAACGTGGGCATGCAATAGATCAATTTTACGCGAGCACCGGAGCGGGCGGCGCGCTCCAGCTCTAGCTCCAACAAATCTACGCGCAGCCCTTCTTTGTCGACGGGGATTTGAATGACTTTAGCGCCTTGCGCCCTGAACTCGGGAAGGGCCCAGGGATACGTGGGCGCCTCGACAATTACGATGTCGTCCTTTTGAAGCAACGAACGGGCGGTGAGAGTAATCGCCTCAGTAATGCCGTAAGTCAGCAACAACTCTTGAGGCTTGCAGTCGCGGTAATACCAATCGAATTGCGTCAGGATCTCCTGGCGCAAATCGAGGTTGCCTTGCACGTCACCATAAATCAGGCAGTCTGGCTGTAAGTCATCACATGCCCGTACCAGCGGCTCCAGCGGAAACAACTCGCTGTGCGGATTGCCTAACCTGAATGACGCGCGAACTACCATGCGATCTAGATGGACACAATTGTAGGGGCGGCACTCCGTGGCCGCCCGTCACCGAAATAGGCGCGAGAC
>JAICQI010000617.1 GCA_025937955.1 Pyrinomonadaceae bacterium | reverse complement strand
TGGTTTATGGCCAACACTCCGAAAGGGCCCTGGACCATAGCCGAAAAGGTACCGGACGAAATATACAAAATCCCTCCCAGCTCTCCGTCGCACAGCGTTACTTACGTAACGGTGCAGCAGGATGAAGACGACAACGACGATTGGGTGACCTATGCCGCATACGCCGGCTACACAGGTGTGATGATCGGTTGGGGTTGCGCTGTTTGGGGAACTGGCTGGTACTACCCGCCATACTACTGGTACGGCGGTTACTATCCGGTCTATTACCCCTACTGGCGCACCTATGGATATGGCGCCTGGTACAACCCTTACACAGGCATTTATGGAACGGCCGGAAGGATCTATGGTCCATACGGCGGCGTCGGCTACGGTGCCAGATACAACCCCGCGACCGGAACCTATGCTCGAGGAGCCTTTGCGTATGGACCATACGGAGCACGCGGTGCCGCGCAAGCTTACAACCCACGCACGGGAACCTATGCTGCGACGCGGCAGGGCTCGAACGTCTACGGCAGTTGGGGATCGACGCACGTGCAGCGCGGCGATGATTGGGTAAACACAAAGCGGTTTACCAACAGCGCCGGCAACACCACGCGCGTAACGCGCGGAGATCAGGGAGGCATGATTTCTCGTCGTGGACCAGACGGCGGCGGCTTCGTTGGTGCGCGCGGCGAGAACGTTTATGCAGGTCGAGATGGGAATGTTTACCGGCGCGATCAGAACGGCAACTGGAGCAAGTGGGATAACGGCAGTTGGAATTCGGCAAATAGGCCGGAACAAAGAAATTCGGCAGGGCGAGACAGTATGTTGAACGATCGCGCCAGGCAGTCTGAGCGGGCGAGAGGAGACCGAATAGGTCAACCATCCGCGGGCACAATGGATCGAGGGACAATGGGTTCACTCGAACGTGATCGAGCCGCGCGTAGTAGTGGCACCCAACGCAGTCGCGATTTTGGTTCTTATAGCCGGAGTCCAAACCGGGGCAGCGTAGGAGGCTACGGAGGCTCTCGTGGCGGTGGTGGTTTCAGAGGCGGTGGAGGTGGATTTCGGGGAGGTGGTCGCCGTCGCTAAGGAAATTGTGGGGCGATTCCCTGGCGCGGCGACTTTCCCGACGCGCGGTAGCCGCAGGCTCATTTTTGGGGAAGTGTCACGCAGGGCGCATGACACTCAGAGGCTGCGGCTCCCGCGCTTGCAACAAAAAATACAAACGTGTTTCGTACGATGCTGAACAGTGAAAGTTAGATTTTAGGAACCCCCTCTTCCCGACAAGGTGTTTCTTACCAAGCACTCTAAGGACACGGAGGGAAATGAGTTAACAAAACGTCGAGAGTTTGGTGATGGGACCCTTTATCTCCCCGCGGGTGCCATGGGCTATAACCCAGTGGCCGGCAGTCTTCGTCTTCGCTGCCTCTTTTGCATTCCTCGTTCTAAGTCTATTCATTATCAGGAAAAGAAAACCACAGGCTGCGACCGAGTCTGAACGCCTGGCCCACCTTGTCCAAAGAAGCAGCGATGAACGATTTGCCAAAGCGTTCCACGCAAATCCGCAACCAATGTGGTTGACGATGCTGGAAACGGGTTTCTTCGTCGACGTCAACGAGAGTTTTCTGGCGATGAGCGGCTACACGCGCGAGGAGGTTATTGGTCATACGTCGTTGGAACTCGGAATGTGGGAAACACCTGACGCGCGGCCTGAGTTTGTTAAGCAAATGCGGCAAAAAGGATCAGTTGTTAACCTTGAAGCCAGATTCCGCGCAAAAGATGGGTCACTAAGAGTTCTGCTTTCTTCCGCGGAGACATTTGAGATTGGTGGTGAGGAATTCCTGCTGGTGAGTTCAAACGACATCACGGAGCGGGTGGCAGCCGAACGCGCTTTGCTCGACAGTGAAGAGAGCTTTAGAAATCTGGCGGATACAGCGCCAGTCATGATCTGGATTGCCGATCTGGACAAGAGCTGTACTTACTTCAACAAACGGTGGCTCGATTTCACGGGACGTACTATTGAAGAAGAAGTAAATGATGGTTGGGCAAAAAGCTTACATCCAGAAGATTACGATGCGTGTATTGAAACCTACGTCAGCAATTTTGACGAAAGACGACCATTTGAAATGGAGTATCGGTTGCGCCGGAGCGATGGCGAGTATCGTTGGGTATACGATTCAGGCATTCCACGCTTTTCACCTGATGGAACGTTTCACGGTTACATCGGTTCCTGCATTGATATCAGCGAGCGTAAAGAGTCGGAAGTGGCACTCCAGACGGCGCATATGGAGTTGAACCAGTTAAAAAACCAACTTGAGGCCGAAAACATTTACCTGCAACAAGAGCTGCAACTGGATCAAAAGTCTGGCGAGATCGTGGGCCAAAGCGACGCGATCAAGTACGTGCTTTTCAAGATCAACCAGGTTGCGCCGACTGACTCAACTGTCCTGATCACCGGGGAAACAGGAACCGGAAAAGAACTGGTGGCGCGCGCGATTCACGGTGCCAGCTCCCGCGGAGACAGGCCTTTAATAAAGGTGAACTTAGCTGCCTTGTCTCCCACTCTGATCGAAAGTGAACTGTTTGGGCACGAAAAGGGAGCGTTTACCGGCGCTGTTGGACGGAAGCTGGGTCGTTTCGAGCTGGCAAACGGGGGCACGCTTTTTCTCGATGAAATCGGAGAGCTGCCGCCTGAACTACAAGCGAAGTTGTTGCGTGCGATTCAGGAGAATGAGTTTGAGAGGATTGGCGGAAGTAAAACAATAAAAGTCGACGTCAGGATCATTACTGCCACTAATCGTAATTTGAAACTCGAAGTGGAGCAGGGAACGTTCCGTGAAGATCTCTGGTATCGCTTGAACGTCTATCCAATAACCGTGCCTCCACTACGACAACGCAAGGAAGACATTCCGTTACTGGTCGAGCATTTTGTCAGCACGTATGCAAAGAAGTCAGGCAAGACGATCTCGTCAGTCTAACCACGAGCGATGCAGAGTCTCCAAGTTCATGCGTGGCCCGGAAATGTCAGAGAGTTGGCAAACGTGATTGAACGCGCAGTCATACATACCCCCGGAAGCGTTCTCCAGATTGTCGATCACTTTGAACAGCTGGCTCCGGACACTTTACCGCCCACACAAACTCTCGAAGAGGTCGAGCGAGACTACATCATTCGTACGCTCGAAAATACCGGCTGGCGAATCGAAGGACCATTTGGAGCCGCGAAGATCCTGGGACTGAATCCGAGTACTTTAAGGACCAGGATGGCCAAGCTCGGAATACAGCGGCGTCGTGCCACACTTATGGAAGCGAGCCACGGAACCACGCCATAACACGACCCACGAAGAATCACGTCACTTCTGCCACGCAGTATCGCAGTTCCCGCGAAATACAACGGTCAGTTTCAATTAGTATTTGAATGCAAGAGTTGGTGCGGCCCGTACTAAGGTCTTCAAAAGCAAAGGCCTGGAAGAATGAGGTATCCCAGCCCGCGATTGTGCACGGCTTTTGCAATACAAGGGACACCACAACGTAACTTTTTCGCCCCTTCTCTCCTTGCCGGAGAGCTTAGTTAAAGAAAATTATCCGCAGATGTGAGATGCGGAGTGTGCGGCTCGTATCTACTCGTGTGCTTTAGTGGGACTACGATGATAGTCAACACTACCAGGATTACTGTGCCGCCGGATAAGCGCACAGAATTTTTTCAAACCGTCGGCCGTTTACTTGACCCGCTCAAGAAGGCCAAAGGATGCCGCACGCTGGATTTCTATCTCGACATAACGGACGAGAATTCGACCTTGCTCGTCAGCGAATGGGAAACGGAAAAAGATCTGAACAACTATCTCGAGTCAAATGATTTCGCCGTTCTCAGAGGTGCGATAACGGTGTTGAGCATTAGCAGCATTGACTCGAAAGCTAATGTGACTTCGCACCTCTGCAAACCCTGAAGAAATAGTGAACCGTAAATGCCTGCCGGTGTAGCTGAACAAATGATTAATCGCATCCCGCGGGAAAGTAACAACTCACCCGACGATTCATTACGGGCGATCATCGATGCGTGTATTTCGAACGTCGCCGTCCTCGATGAATCAGGGTCGATCATTTATGCCAGCAGAGCCTGGAGTTTGCTCGAACAGGGAACACCGCTCTCGTATTTTGAGAACTGTA
>JAICQI010000830.1 GCA_025937955.1 Pyrinomonadaceae bacterium | reverse complement strand
GGCGTTCATCACTGTAGAGCAAGTGGTGTCTAATACGCACCTCCACCGTCGAGGGTTCTTGGATTATCCTCCAAATAAATGAATATGAATTTGCCACAATGAGGCACAGAATTTCAGCGAAACCAATTTGTGCCTTTGTGCTTTTTGGTGACTCCATAACAACTGTGGTCCTGGACCATCACAGCAATTTTGTTATATAGAATTCTGTTGACTCTGTTGTCGACTTGATGAAGAATCACGCGCACTAAATTTACCTCGCTTTGCTCTCAAGTTCTCGCACTTGAGCTTGCGCAAGTCTGAGCTTGGAACTCACACGTCCCAGAACCGAGGAGAACTCCCGACTCGCTCAATTGGTTTCGAACCATTAGGGCCGAAGTTTTCACGCTAACTCTGGTTTTTCAGAGCCGGGGTAAGTGTATGCGTTGGTCCAGCTTTAATCAGGCTGGCCCACGTAGAGGTACAAACGCGCGGAAAACCTCATGAGGAGGAACGTATGAAGATCAAGGCACTGAAGCTATTGACGCTGGCTTTTCTGCTAATAGCGTGTGTGCTTCCCGTGCTCTTTCTAAGTGGCAAGACTGCTTCTGAACCCGATCCATCGATGGCGGGCCTCGGTTTCGGAAGTCTCGAAACGCTAAATGCCAATTACAAAGAATGGGAAACGCAGTACGAAAAAGAAGGCGGGGACCGAAACATGGTCCTGGCAATCGGCTGGTTCAAGGGCCTCTCAACTGGCAATACCTACGCCAGTGGTTTGGCTAAATTCAATCTGATTGATGGACACGTCACTGTCGCTATCAACGGACTTTCCCAGCATGAAGCATGGGACGTCTGGATGGTTGACAGCGCCGCGGGTCGCAGCATCGCTCTCGAGAACGACGACAACATGCTGCACATTGGTAGCTTGACGCATGAGGGCAAGGTTTCCACTCTTGCCGCGAGTCTCGGCAAAGACGCCTTCGCGAAGTTCAATATGGATCTGATCATCGTCACGAAGGCGGGCAAGAACCCAATGGAAGATCGAACGCTGATCGGTACAACGTCACTCTTCCATCATATGTATCGCAGCAAACAGCAAGGACAGTTTGGCGCGCTTGCGGATGCGGATCCGATTCTTGAACAGCCCGACAAGAGCGGCTTCTTCCAGCGAATAATTGAGGGGATCAGTCCGACTGCATCGGCACAAATTGGACCGATTCCCAATCCTTCGACTACGCTCCAGTTCTCCATCACACGCGGCCGGAAGAGTTTCTTTAACGAAACCTTCAACGGAAATGGCCGGACCTGCGGGACCTGCCATCGAGAGGACGCCAACCTGACTATTGACGCGGAGTTCATTGCTGATCTGCCGCCCAATGATCCGCTATTTGTGGCGGAGTTTGTTCCGGCACTCTCTCAAAACTTCGAGAATCCAGTGTTGATGCGCAAGCTCGGACTGATTCTCGAAAACCCGGACGGGTTCGATAATCTGCCAAGCAAGTTCGTGATGCGCGGCGTGCCTCATACTCTGGCATTGCTGCAAAACACGCTCACTCCGGTTGCAGCTGTACCGGGCGCGACACCTCTTCCTGACGGCAGCATCCCGTCGCAGGATGGAACAACCGTTCCGCCGAGGGAGAGAACAGGATGGGGTGGTGACGGCGCACCAGGAACCGGAACTCTTCGAGAGTTCATCATCGGTGCGATCGTTCAGCACTACCCGAAAACTCTCAACCGGCAGACCAATGTCGATTTCCGTCTGCCCACCACCGGTGAACTCAACGACCTGGAGGCGTTCCAAAAATCTCTTGGCCGTCGAGCAGACCTGAATCTCGCTACTATGCAACCGAAATTCAGGAACGAAGTTGTCCGGAAAGGGGTGGAGATCTTTAACAACGGTGGTTCCGTCTTAGGTCAACCGAACGAAGGAGCCGGCAAGTGTTTCTTCTGTCACCTCAACGCCGGAGCCAGCGACTTCTTCTTCCCCGGCGCAAATGCCAACTTCAACACCAACGTCGAAGGATTGCCGGCGCAGCCGGCGGATCTGGTCCAACCGTTACAACTCAATCCGCAGGATGGTGGCTTCGGTCGCTTAGGCGTTTCTCCAACCGGTGGCTTTGGGAACGGTTCATTCAACACACCGGTGCTGGTCGAAGCGGCAGACACCGGTCCGTTCTTCCATAACAACTCAATAGAGACGATTGAGGGCGCTGTTGATTTTTACAACAGCACTGCCTTCAATACAGCACCTGGCTTCGGCGCCGCGATTGGTGGTATCAGGCTTGAAGCGACTGAAGTAGTCGCTGTGGCTGCGATGCTGCGGGTCATCAACGTGCTGGAGAACGAGCGGTCAGCGAGAGACTTGATCAATCGCATGAAGATCGCGACCAGTCAGGCTCAGGCTAAGGAGCTATCCAATCTGGCAATCTCTGAGATCCAGGATGCGGTTGAAGTGCTCGTAGGTGGCGGGCTGCATCGAAAAGCTCAGAAAGAGTTTTTCAATGCGGGCGTCGATGCTCACTCAGCAGGTGAGGCTCTCACTGTCACTGACAGAGTCGCTCTGGCAAACAAGGCCCTAGCTCATTTGACGAATGCCAGGAACGACATAATTGCTCCATAAACTGGGTTGCACTAATCACCGCGCAATTAGTGCATGCATATGACAGGCAGGCGATGGATTTTTGGTCCATCGCCTGCATCTTTTAATGGATGGGTGTAGTTGAGACAGAACAAGTCAGGAAGATGTATAGACATCAGAGGGGCTTGCCCCCGCTCTTCGAATTCAATCAGCGGGGCAACTTCCTGACTTGTTCTAT
>JAICQI010000623.1 GCA_025937955.1 Pyrinomonadaceae bacterium | reverse complement strand
CCGGGTCAGTACGGCGCTTCACGAATCTTCTATTACAACTCGATCATGCGCCGCTACTTGAAAGTGCCGCAGATCTCGGCGGTGATGGGACCGTGTATCGCAGGTGGCGCGTATCTGCCTGCGCTGTCTGACATCATCATCATGGTTGAAGGCACGTCGTTCATGGGTCTTGGCGGCGCGAACCTCGTCAAGGGCGCAACCGGACAAACAATCGACAACGAGACTCTCGGCGGTGCTCGAACGCACAATGAGTTGTCGGGCGTGGCGCACTATCGCGTTGCCGACGACCAGACTTGCGTCGAAAAGATCCGTGAGTACCTATCGGAGCTGCCAAAGCCGATCTGTGCATACTCCACTGAAAGCGCTGCTGAGACTTTGCGACCGGCCGACGAACTCTATGACATCATCCCCGAAGATCACCGGCAACCTTACGACGTGAGAAAGTTGCTCGAGTGTTTGCTCGACGAAGGTCACCTCGACGAGTTTCAGGCGGACTATGCGAAAGAGATGATTACGGCTCATGCTCGTATCAGCGGCATGCAGGTGGGCGTGATTGCCAATCATCGCGGCATGGTGCGGGTGCCTGGTGGCAAGCCGCCGAGATTCGGTGGCATTATCTACACCGAGTCGGCGGAGAAGGTGGCCTACTTTATAGAGACCTGCAATCGTCATCAAACGCCGCTGCTCTTCGTGCAGGATGTTTCCGGCTTCATGGTTGGACCAGACGCCGAACACTCGGGAATCATTCGCGCTGGTGCGCAGTTTGTGGAAGCAATGGCGACGGCAACCGTCCCCAAGATCGTTTTGACTGTTAACCACGCGTCGGGCGCCGGGTATTACGCGATGGCGGGACAGGGATTCGATCCGGACTTCATCTTCAGTTGGCCCAGCGGCCGCATGGGCGTTATGGAAGGCGAGTCGGCCGTGCAAGCTGTGTTTGGCAGTCAACTCGAAAAGTTAAAGAAGAACGGTGAGTCGCCGGATGAGGCGCTGATGGCAGAGATGGACAAGGTGCGCGAGACCTACGATATGGAGCTCGACGCCAAATACGCCGCCGCCCGCGGCTTCGTCGACGCCGTCATCACACCCGAATCCACGCGACCAGCCCTGGAACTCGCCCTCCGCACCGCTCAAAACTATTCCGGCCCACACCTCGGCCAGTTCATCTTGCCTCCTGCTTAAGACGCGCTAAATATGATTCGACCGTCTCCTCACCGAATATGAAACTGCTGTTTGATGAATAGACGCCGAACCGTGCCCATATGCTACTATTTACGCACCCTCTCACGCTCCACTTGGCCCGAATAACGCGACGCAGAGAAACAAGGCAGTCGAAATGAAACCAATTCGTGTGCTGATCGCTGATGACCACGCGCTGGTGCGGGGAGGCATCCGCGCGCTCGTGGAAAAGATTGAAGGCATAGTCGTCGTAGGTGAGGCGGGAAAGGGGAGTGAAGCCCTCGAACTGGTCAATGAACTCAAACCCAACCTGATGCTGCTCGACCTCACCATGCCCGACGGAGGTGGATTTGATGTACTGGAGCACGTGAAAAAGCACCTTCCCGAGATACGCGTGATTGTTCTGACGGTCCATGAGGCAGGTGAGTACGCGATCCGAGCGCTGCGCGAAGGAGCCGCCGGCTTTCTGCCCAAAAGTGCTGCCAGCACTGAGCTCGAACAAGCCATCCAAACCGTGGTTGGCGGTGAGATTTACATCTCGCCGGAAATGTTGAAAAAGACGGTGATCGACGTTGGCAAGGGCACGACCAAGCGAGAGCTCCTCGACACTCTAAGCCCGCGTCAACGTGAAGTTCTCCGTCTCATCGCGGAAGGCAGGACCACCAAACAGATCGCGGCGGAGTTGGGAATCAGCGTCAAAACCGTCGAAACTCACCGCGCCCAGTTGATGGAACGTCTAAACATACGCGACGTTGCCGGTCTGGTACGCTACGCCATTCTCGTTGGCCTCATCGACGTAGAATGATCCTCCGAATGCTGAGTGTGGGGGTCAGGAATCTCCCCATTGCGCATTTGTCCGCTTACCGCTTAGCCTACATCCCCGAACAGACAAAATGTTGCCTGTCTAAAGGTTTACACGAAGTTTAATCGGAACGCGCGCGTTGTGGACTCACATTGAAGCTCCGCGCGTGGTAAGGGGGGACGGCGGCCAGGGCGAGGTCGTCCCCCTCCTACACTGTGAATGCCTCATAGATTCCAAACTTCCAACAGCGAATTTGTTCCAAGGTTCAGCAATGGAGGACCTAAGCATGCACACTACTTCAAACGGCGGACACTTTCACCCAGGACAACCGGCAGAGCAACCGGATAGATCCTCACCCACGCGACGTGTGGCTGCGTACTACTCAGACATCGATCTGGTAGGGCGCAGCCAGGCGTTCATTGAAGTGATGAAGCAAGTAGACAGTGTCGCGAATAGCAATCTGCCTGTATTGCTCATAGGGGAGACAGGAACACTCAAAGAACTGGTAGCCTCCGCGATTCATCAGCACAGCGATCGACATGACCAGCCCTTCATTGTGGCCAACTGTGATGCAATCCCGGCGCAGCTGCTCGAATCAGAGTTGTTTGGAGACGCACATCGTCGCGGGTTATGCGAAGAAGCCGATAGTGGCACTATCTTGCTCAACGAGATTACGCAAACAACCTCGTCCTTTCAGTTTGAGTTATTAACCGCATTACAAACAGGCGAAATCAGGCGCGCGGGATCGAATGAGTCAAGGAAAGTAAACGTGCGTGTGATCGCCGCCAGCGATCGAAACATCGAACAAAGGGTTGCGGCGGGAAGATTTCACAGCGATCTTTTTCAGCACTTGAGTGCCCTCTCGATAATGTTGCCGCAGTGCGTGAGCGACTACAGCGCGCAACAGCCCGAAAGCACGAATGGGTCCTCCGAGGAGGAGTGGGTAACACTATCGGTGATCGAAGGACGTTACGTTGCGCGCGTGCTTGAACACACGGGCGGCAACAAGCAGGCGGCGGCACGTGTGCTGGCAGTCGACCGGAAAACCCTCGATCGAATGATTAAACGGCATCACATCGATTGTCATCATGTTCGGCGCTCGCACGCGAAAGCGTCCGGAACTGGTTGACCGTGGCTGCGTATTAAAGAGAAGACAACTACGAAGGCACTGAGACACAAACCATTTATTTGTGTCTTAGTGTCTTTGTGCTTAAGAAACAAACGCTTGACACTAACGGAAGTGGCTTGATACTTTCTCGCCTCCGTGAAAAAAATCCTGCTTGTTGTTGCGGTCGTCGTACTCTATGTGCTTCATCAGGACATTTGGTTCTGGCGAAGCTCCTACCTGGTTTTTGGTTTCATCCCCATCGGACTCTTCTATCAAGGAATGTTTTCAGTGGCGGCGTCGCTGCTGATGTGGTTGCTGGTCAGCCACGCCTGGCCGTCTCACCTTGAACAAGAGGTTGAAGAAACGAAATCCAGGGAGGACTCGGCCCGTTGATTCCTGCTATCGTAGTTTTCCTCTACCTCGCGGCCGTACTCTACATCGGCATCTTTGCCTTTCGTCGTGCCAAAGGAAAAGAGGAGGCCGAAGACTACTTTCTCGCGAGCCGCTCGCTCGGCCCGTTTGTGTTTCTCTTCTCATTGTTTGGCACGAACATGACGGCGTTCGCGATTCTCGGCTCGTCGGGTCACGCGTTCAACAACGGCATTGTAACCTTTGGATTGATGGCGTCGTCGTCAGGCCTGGTGATCCCGCTGACAATCTTCCTGGTCGGAACACGCATCTGGGCACTCGGAAAGAAGTACGGTTTCATGACGCCGGTGCAGATGTTTCGCGACCGCTGGGAGTGCAGCCACATCGGCACAGTGATCTTCGTAGTGCAGGCGGTATTGCTGGTGCCTTACATCATCATCGGCATCATGGGCGGCGGCACCACGCTCTTCACGATCAGCAATGGTGTGGTCCCATTCTGGTTTGGCGGCGCGGTCGTGGCGATGGTCGTGATGAGTTATGTGTTCTTCGGCGGCATGCGCGGCACGGCCTGGGTCAATACTTTTCAGACGATATTGTTCCTCTGCTTCGGCGCGATTGCGCTGATCGTAATCGG
>JAICQI010000645.1 GCA_025937955.1 Pyrinomonadaceae bacterium | reverse complement strand
TTTTTTTTTGTTTTTTGCATCAATATATTGGTCCTAAGTTTGTGTAAAAAAAAACACGACCGCATAATCCAAACAACCTAAGTTATGATTTGCACGAGACAAATCATAGCGCTGTCCTCCGTGACTACGCCCACATCACAAACCGGAGATGATCATGAAGTTGAAATATCGAAGTTGGTTGTGTGCTCTCTTATTGTTCGCGGTTGTCGGCACACCGTTACCTCGGACACTTGCTCAGACCAGCGAGGCCAGCCCATACGCAGCTTTAAGCAAAGGGCAAGTCGTTCACGGTTTTCGTACCGATGCCGTTTACCTCGACGCCACGGATAAACCATTCGGTGGCCACTTCATCCACTTGCGAACCGGCTTTACGCTTGACCTGCTTCAGATCCAGTCGGTTCCTCAAGCGGTTATCTATGCCAACACGTTTACAGTTTCTGATATGGGCGAGCCGCACACTCAGGAACATCTTCTTATCGGCAAGGGCAACAAAGGTCGAAACATCAACGTGCTTCAAAACATGTCGTTGACGCAGTCGAACGCCTCGACCAATCAAACCTTCACCAGCTACCAGTTCAATACAGCCGGAGGAGCCGAGTCGTTCTACGCTGTGTTCGGTGAGTACATGACTGCATTGCTGTATCCCGACTACACCGAAGAAGAAGTGCGACGTGAGGTGCGCAATTGGGGCGTTACTGAGAATCCTGACAAGTCGCTCCGGCTTGAAGAAAAGGGCTCGGTCTACAATGAGATGACCAGCTCAATGAACAACCCGGATTGGCGACTCTACGACAATTCAATGCGCCTGATCTATGGCCCAGCACATCCCCTCTCGTTCAACATTGGCGGCGCTCCCGACGCCATTCGGAAAATGACACCCGACGACATCAAGCGCTATCACGATGCTAACTATCATCTCGGAAACATGGGCGCGGTCGTGTCCGTGCCCAAAGACATGACGCCTGATGCAGTGCTGAAACGGCTGGATACAATCTTCACCAAAGCAGAACCGGCGCCCCCAAAACGTGACTACATGAGCGTTGCAAAACTTCCGGCGCCAAAGTCGGCTGAACCCGGAACAATCCGCATCGTCGAATATCCGAACCAAAATGCCGAGCAGCCATCCGGGATAGTTTTCGGCTATCCGGCAACGCTCAAACTCAGCTTAACTGAAAGAGTTCTGCTGGATAACTTTCTCTCCGTTTTTGCCGGCGACGCGAATACAAATCTCTACAAGAAGTTTATCGACAGCACCACACGTGAACTCGACACTGGTGCGAAGGGGATGTACAGCTACCTCGACGATTCGCCCGGCGCTCCTGTTTTCATTGCGCTAACAGACGTTCCGGCAGCCAATCTCAACGCAGACAAAGCTGCACTTATTCGCCAGAAGATCATGGAAGAATTTGCTCGGGTCGCCGCATTTAACGACGGCTCGCCCGAGTTAAAGGAATTCAACGATCGCTTCCGCAACGCTCTGACAGCCTATCGCCGCAATCTCTCCAAGTTTGTAAATACGCCACCGGGGTTCGGTTTCCGCAACGGCAGTAATGGATACGGATGGTTGTTGCAAACAAGATTTCTGAATCAGGAGGGCGATTTCCGCAAGTCAGTGACAATGAAACCGCAAGTCGAACAAGTGGAGAGTCTGCTTGCGAGCGGTAAGAATTTCTGGCGCGACTACCTGGCCAAATGGAAATTCGCGGACACAAAACCTTATGTCGCGGTGGCCCGCCCAAATCCGCAACTGATTACGCAGGAACAGGCCGAACGAACAGCGCGTGCCGACGCACAAACCAATGAGCTAAAGAAAAAATACAACACCAGCGACGGCCAGGAAGCAATCAAACGCTACAAGGCTGAGTACGACGCGACCACCGCTGAGCTCGAAAAACTCGCGAAGCTCAGTGACGCAAAATTTATCGACAATCCGCCGCTAACTCTTGACGATCAGATTGACTATACGGAAACGTCTATCGGCGATGCGAAACTCGGAGTTGCCAGATTCGACAATATGACCGGCGCAACCACAGGTATTGTGCTCGGCCTCTATGCGATTCCCGAGAAGGAACTCGTCTACGTTTCGTCTCTTCCCGATCTGCTTCGCGGGGTCGGCGTGATCAAAGACGGCAAGGCAATCTCTTACGAAGAGATGTCCGAAATGATCCGTAAGGAGATTCTGAGTCTTCAGGTTCAGTTTACGGGTTCACCGGTAACGCGCCGGTATGAATTAACTGTACGCGGTTCCGGAAATGACGCGGCGGAGTCTGAACGTGCCGTGGCCTGGATGAATCTCGTTCTCAATAATCCAAACTGGCGTAAAGAAAATCTTCCACGTATTCGTGACGTTGTCGATCAGCAACTGAGCGGGTTACGCCGGCGGATGCAGGGACAAGAGGAGCAGTGGGTCAACAATCCCTCAGAAGCTTATCGCTACCAGGATAGTCCGGTTTACCTTTCCGCTTTTTCCTTCTTAACTCAAGCTCACAATGTCCAGCGGCTTCGCTGGATGCTGAAGAGTGCGGGCGACGATGAAAACAGCAAAGCAATTGACGCGTTTCTGTCCAAACTCGCGACCGCGAAAGGTACGCGTGATGAACTGAAGTCGATGTTGACTGCGATGGGCGAAGACAAGAATCAGACTCTCACGCCCGAGTTGAGGCCTTTGGTCGAGGAAATGAGCAAACTGCCGGCAACTGCGAAGGCTCTCGCAGTTGATGCCGTGGCGGACCTCTCGCAAACGCTCGGCGATCTTCCTGATTCCTCGCTCGCTTCTGACTGGATGTACCTGTGCAACGAAATGCGCCAGGACCTCGCGCAATCGCCAGAAAAAACTTTGGCGGATCTCGAAAACGTGCGTCGCCGGATCGTAAATTCCCGCAACACGCGGATGTTCTACATTGGCTCGATGGCACTCCAACAGAAGTTGGAGCCAATCTACAAATCCGTTCTCGCCGGTTTCGACAAGAGCGATTTCGTTAAAGCAAACTACGGCAACCAGCGCCTGATCGAAGCGCGGCTCGCGGCCCGCCTTCCAGACGCTACAACTCCGGTTTACGTAGGCTTGATGGCGCCAAACATGTCAGGCGGAGTGATGATGAACAGTGCCAGGCTCACTGATTATGCCGACACTAGTCGCGACGCTATTCTGAATTTTCTTACTTCGAAACTCTATTCCGGCGGCGGCGCCCATTCAGTTTTCAATAAAACGATTGGCGCGGGACTGGCTTACAGTAACGGTATCGCAAGTAACCCAGCTTCGGGATTGATATCTTACTACGCCGAGCGAACTCCTGAACTGCCGCAAACCTTACGTTTCGCGATCGGTGAGGTGAAGCGCCCGATGAATGATCCGCTCGCTGAGTATGTTATCGCGCTTACATTTAGTTCGCGCGCCTCGTCTCCTTACGAAGCTCGTGGCGAAGCAATGGCGTCAAATATGGCTGATGGAGTCACGCCCGAAGTGGTGTCTCGTTTCCGGCGGGCGATTCTGGAGACGAGAAAAATACCGGACCTGTCCGCTCAACTGTATCAACGGAAAGATAAAGTTCATGAGCGTGTCTTTCCAGGCTACGGCATGAAGGGCAAAGACATCGCGGGCCGGAACTTTTTCGTGATTGGACCAGAGAAGCAAATGGCCGCATACGAGGCGTACTTGAAAACTGTTGAGGGTGCGGACACGCAGCTCTACCGGCTTTATCCACGCGATTTCTGGCTGACGCGGAAGTAGAACTCCACTCACTAGCTGCATTCCAGATCTTCCTAAGCCGCAGATCTTCGCGGATGAAAACGCAGATTGGATCTGCATTCATCCGCGAAGATCTGCGCCTTCGAACCGCCAGTTCTCGTTCCCGTTGAAGATCCACATTCCGAGTGCTCGTCGATTCGAGTATGATGACAAGT
>JAICQI010000359.1 GCA_025937955.1 Pyrinomonadaceae bacterium | reverse complement strand
CCTGACTTGTTCTTGCTACAGTTCCTGACTTGTTCTAGCGTTTGTAATTCCGGGCGTATTCCGGGACTTCGATGCCATCCGGCAGGCGTGGGTCTTTGATCGGTTCGCCAGCTTCGAGTCTCAACGGCACGACGCCCGCCCAAACCGGTAACGCATAATCTTCTTCATCATCGATCGGTGGACCGGTGCGAACCTTTGCCGACGCTTCCACGAGCGGCAGCGATAACACGGTCGTCGCTCTCATCTCCTGCTCGGTCGGCTCGCGCACCTCTGCCCAACGCCCCCGTACGATGTGTTCCGAAAGCGCCAGCAGCGCTGCCATCTTCTCCTCATGATCCTCAATCAACGTCGCGCGTCCGAAGATAACCACCGAACGATAATTCATCGAGTGATGAAACGCAGACCGCGCCAACACCAGTCCATCAATAATCGTCACCGTTACGCACGCATCAACACCACCCGACAGCGTCTTCAACATGCGACTCGCCTGCGAACCATGAATGTAAAGCTTGTCGCCCGCGCGCGCGTATCCGGTCGGAATCACAACCGGCTGTCCTTCAGGTGCAAAACCGACATGGCAAATAAAGCCCTCGTCCAATATTCCGTAGACAGTCTCGCGATCGAAATGACCGCGTTTGGGAAGCCGCTTGAGTTTCGTGCGCTCGGTTTGAATGAATGTCATGTTATAAATATGCCACAGATCCGTATCATCCGCGTTAATCGCCGAGGAGAAAAGAATATGCGCCTTCGACTGCCCCTGATCGTCGTTATCTGTCTGCTCGCTTCAACCGCTTTCGCACAAAACGGCGGCACCGTTAAGTCTCCGCTGGAAGAAGCGTTCTCGCGACTGGAATACCGCAGTATTGGTCCAGCGATCATGGGCGGACGTATCGCCGACGTCGAAGGCGTGCCGGGCGACGCGAACGTGGTCTACGTCGCCACCGCATCCGGAGGTCTCTGGAAAACAACAAACGGTGGCGTCACCTGGAAACCGATCTTCGAGCGACAAGGCACGCTCTCGATCGGCGACATCGCACTCGCGCCGAGTAATCCGGAAGTCGTTTGGGTGGGCACCGGTGAATCAAACGTTCGCAACAGCGTTTCCTTTGGCGACGGCGTCTACAAGTCCACCGACGGCGGCAAGACCTGGCAGCACATGGGCCTCAAAGACACGGAACGAGTTTCCGCTATCGCGATCCACCCACAAAACCCTGACATCGTCTATATCGGCGCACTGGGCCATGCTTTTGGTCCAAACGAAGAGCGCGGCGTGTTTATGACCACGGATGCCGGTAAGACCTGGACCAAAACACTCTACATCGATAATCAACACGGCGTCGCGGATCTCGAGATCGATCCCACCAATCCAAACATTCTTTACGCCGGCATGTGGAGCTTTGAGCGCAAGCCCTGGACGCATCGCAGCGGCAGCGAGAAAGGCGGAGTCTACAAGTCGATCGACGGCGGCCGCACCTGGAACAAACTCACTAACGGCTTGCCGAAATTGATCGGGCGTATCGGCATTCGCGTGGCGCCGAGTAATCCAAACGTCGTCTACGCAATCATGGAAGCCAAAGACGGAACGCTTTATCGCTCAGACGATCGCGGCGAAACTTTCAAAATGGTTTCGAAGCAGGATTCGATTGTCTCGCGTGGTTTTTATTACACGACCGTTCGTGTCGATCCTACAAATGAGAACCGTGTCTATGCTGTAGCCTCAACCTTGTTCGTCTCAGTTGACGGTGGCAAGACCTTTCGTTCAATAACGAGCCGCAGTCACATCGACTTTCACGCACTCTGGATCGATCCAAAGAATCCCAAACGCATGTGGCACGGACAGGACGGCGGCATTGGCGTGACTTACGATGCCGGCGAATCCTGGGAAGCGGTTTACAACATTCCGCTGGGCCAGTTCTATCAGATTCACGCAGACAACCGGCAGCCGTTCTATTACGTGATGGGCGGACTACAGGACAACGGTTCCTGGACCGGCCCGAGCCGCACACGCGAGCCGGCCGGCATCATGAACGACGACTGGCGCATGGTCAGCTTCGGCGACGGCTTTTACGTGATCAATCATCCGGATAATCCCGATGAATATCTCACCGAATCGCAGGGCGGAAACATTCTCTGGTCTGACATGGCCAATCGCGAGCTGCGAGGCATTAATCCGTGGGGTCGCGGCAGTGGCGGTGGTCCAGCGGAGGGACGGAAGTATCGCTTCAACTGGAACTCGCCGATTGTGTTTTCTCCACACGAGAAGACAACTGTCTATTTTGCCGGAAACGTGGTCTTTAAGACGCCCGATTTTGGCAAGACGTGGCAACAGATCAGTCCCGATCTGACTACAAACGATCCGGCGAAGTTGAAAGACGCCGGCGGTCCGATTGCTATTGAAAACTCGACTGCCGAGTATCACTCGACGATCATCAGTATCGCCGAATCGCCAGTGCAGAAAGATCAGATCTGGGTGGGCACTGACGATGGCAACCTGCAACTCACTACGGATGGCGGCAAGAACTGGTCCAACTTAATTAAGAACGTTCCTGGCGTTGCCGCAAACTCTCCTGTTTCACACGTCGAACCTTCGCGCACGAACGCGCGCACCGCGTACGTCTCATTCGATCGTCACATGTTTGACGACTTCCGGCCGTACATCTTCAAAACCACCGACGAAGGAAAGAACTGGACGAGCGTCTCAGGCAATCTGCCGGCCAAGGCATATGTTCAGGTCGTTCGCGAGGATCCGAAGAACTCGAACCTGCTTTACGCAGGCACGGAGCTCGGTTTGTTTGCTTCGTATAACGGCGGCAAAGACTGGCTGCCTCTGAATCTAAAGAACCTGCCGAACGTCGCAGTTCACGATATCGTCGTGCATCCGCGCGAGAACGATCTCATCCTCGCCACGCACGGCCGCAGCATCTGGATCTTCGACGACGCCACCGTGCTCCAACAGATGTCGCAGCAGATCCTGAACAGCAACGCGCACCTGTTTTCGATACGACCGGCACTGCGATACACGACTCGCTTTACGCGTTACGGTATTGGCGACAAACAGTTCACCGGACCTAATCCGCCGGCGGGAGCGTTGATAACCTACTACCTGAAGGAAAAACTCGACGATAAGGCTACATTGAAAGTTCAGGTCTTCGATCGTGACGGCAAGCTGGTGCAGGACATCGAGCGCCCGTCACGCGAGAAGGGGTTGAATCGCATTGCCTGGAACCTCAGGCTCGGTGGCCCTGAAGTCCGGCGCCCACCCAGTGAGGAGGAGGTCGCATTTGGTGGCGCGCCGCGTGGTCCACAAGTGCTGCCGGGAACTTACACCGTGAAGTTGACGGTCAACGACAAGGTCTTCGAGGAACGAGTTGAGGTGAAACTCGACGCCGGTATCAAAACGTCGATCGCCGAACTTCAGGAAGCGCTCGACATGCAGATCAAGCTGCGTGACATGCAATCGACGTTGAATGTGTCGTTGCGATTCCTGGATAGTCTGAAAGAGCAACTGAAGCAAGCTCAGACCACGATGAAGAACCTGAACAAAGAGCCTGACAAGGACCTGATGAAGGCGCTCGAAGACTACATCAAGGACATCGATAAGCTTCAGGATCGACTGGCAGCGCGCAATGAGGGACTTGGTTTTGCAGGCAAGTCGCAGGTGGTGGATGATATCGGGACTTTGTTCGTTTTCCTCGATTTGAATTTTGGACCAACGCTCGGGCAAAAACAGTACTTCGCCGAAATCGAGCCGGCCTACCGCGCGCGAGTTGAAGAGGTGAATAAGTTTCTACGCGAGACGTTGCCGCAGTGGAACGACAAGCTGCGCGCGTGGAATGCGCCGACATTGACCACGCGCAAGCCCTTTTAACCACGGATTTTGTAACCACAGATTTTTCTGATCTGTGTAAATCGATTTACACGGATCAGCGGAAATCCGTGTTACCGGTAATCTGTGAATCTGATGTTTCCGTTGATACCCTTGGCGGTGATGCCTGTGCCGCCTGTGCCGATGCGTGCCCAGTAGTTGCGGCGTTTCGTCTTTTCGATCTGGACGTTCGGCATCTCGGAAATGACTTTTCCATTCATGCCGCGGGCATCGAAGTCGGCGTTCACGTCTGACCCGAGTTGCAGTTCGATGTTCCCATTAATGCCACTGAGCGAAACGCCATCCGCATCGAGTTTCTTCAAACCAACAACCATGCTGCCGTTGATCCCTTTGAACGCCGCTCGTCCCACGGCACTTCCGATTTGAACACGACCATTGATACCAGAAGCTTCAACCGGACCCTCGATGTCGCTGGTCACAAACGCTCCATTCACGCCTTTCGCGTAAAGCGAGATCTGCCGTGGCAGTTTCAACGTGACCCTTTCTGCGGCCGACGAACCAAAGAAGCGAGAGAGCAAGCTGCCCTCAGCTTTTTCTCCACGGATGCGTAAGCTGTTCGCATCCGCTTCGATAGTGACCTTGCGGCGATCGAGTGACTCTTGCGTCGCGGCGGTGCGTTCGACGTAAACTTCAGCGGTCTTGCTGTCGGAAGTCTCAATCTTCACAGCGCCATTCAAGCCGATTAGCTCGACTCTTGCGCCCGGTGAGAGTTCGTAACTCTGCCGTATCTCTTCGCGCACATCAGCGGCATTGTTGTGCGACACCAGCCCGCGAAGCTCTCCCACGCTGCATTTCGAAGAACGAACCACCACACCAGCCACGCCGGCAATAGTCACCAGGACGATCAGTATCACTATGCGTTTCATGTTTCCGGCCTCAAAAAAGGGAAAAAATTGACACTCGGGGTCTTTAACGTCTGATATCCGAATTTTGTTTCGCGGAATCTATGCCTTGACACGGTGTTTCGCGGAAGCATAGAGTTTCGCGACCATGCAACGGGATTCCAGGGATTTGAAAGTATTGTTGGTTGAGGATTTCGAGGACACGCGCCTCTTCATGCGCCTCGAACTCGAAGACCTGGGCTTCATCGTGTTTGAAGCTGAAAACGGGAAGGTAGCGGTCGATACTGCGATTCGCGAGACTCCCGACGTAATCCTGATGGACCTCACGCTCCCGTTAATGGATGGATTCGCCGCAACCAAGCTCATCCGTCAAAACGAGAACCTCAAAACCGTTCCCATCATCGCCGTAACCGCGCACCAGGAAGACGACTTTCGCTCCGACGCAAAAGCCTCCGGCTTCGACGCCTACGTCACCAAACCAATCGACGTAAACTGGTTAAAAGAACTGATCGCAGGTCTATTGATCTAATCCGTGCTTTGATCAGCATCATCTGCGGCTAAAAACGTGCCTCGATTAGACCATCGTAGGTTTTCCCGTGCTTCTCGGTGAGTTGTGGATACGTCGCGTGCTCGGCTTTCAGGCCCTTCAATGCAAGCTTTCTCTCGACTGCCTTGATCTCGTTTACGCTTCCCTCAATCTCCATGAACAACCCAAACGGCAACACGTCAATCACGATCTCCGTCTTCCCCAACCGCCATGTCTGCCGTCGCTTCTCATAAACCAGCGCGGCGGTGAATCCGAGCGCCTCGAGAATCGCCTCCATCGCCTCCGGATCTGCGACATCAGTCTCCTCTTCTCTTTGCTGTTTGATCGCAGATGCGCCAGGAATGCGTCTCTTGAACGTGAGAGTCGCGTTACGCCCGATGCGCCTCAAGCGCAACACACAAGCTCCTTGCAACGGTTCGCCCCGGTAAAGCGTGTTCTCCTCAAAGTCTTCTCCCTCGAGACTCGCGCCAATCTCCGGCAGACGCTTCAACACCGCGTCTCGCTGCCGCTTCGTCAAACGAAATTTTTTCTCGACTTCGATCATGCTTCCGATTATGTTTGCCTGGCCCAACGCAGCGCTTCGGTGATAGACGCTCGCTTGCCATACATCAACATCCCCACACGATAAATGCGCGCCGCTACCCACATGATCGCCAGCACACTGCCAAGTCCGATCAACAACGACAGCGCAATCTGCCAGAACGGCGGCGTCTGCGTCACGATACGCACCAGCATCGCCACGGGCGCGGAGAACGGAATTATCGACACCCAAAACGAGAACGTCGAATCAGGACTGCGACTCACCGGGTAGAACAAGTAGAAGCTGACAACAAGGATCAGAATGATCGGTACCGCCAACTGTCCGCCTTCCTGCGCAGTTGTCACCATCGACCCGACCAGCGCGTAAATGGTCCCGTAGATAAAGTAACCGAGCAGAAAGAAAAGTCCGAAGTAAATGTAATGCGAAAACGGAACGCTGGGAATGTTCGCGCCGACGCCACTTGCCGCGAGTAAGCCTCCACCGTACAAAGCAAACGCACCGAATGCCAATCCCCAAATCAAAAACTGCGTCAAT
>JAICQI010000010.1 GCA_025937955.1 Pyrinomonadaceae bacterium | reverse complement strand
GTTACGTCCCACTCGCGCTTCGGATCGGCGTGATTGCGATCATCGGCTTGATCGTGTTTGTCGGTTATCGCGCGGCTGCATCGGCCAGCTTTTTCCAGATCCGGAATGTCGAAACGCGTGGTGCTGCGCGTGCTTCAGTCGAAGACATTAAGACGGTTGTGCGTCGTGACGTGAGTGAGACCGGAGTTTGGCGAGCTGACCTCGAGCAACTCAGCAAGCATCTCGAAAGACTGCCGTGGGTGCGCACGGCGGTGGTTACTCGTGTGTTGCCCGATGGCATTCGCGTCCGAATCACCGAACGCGAGCCGAAGGCGGTGGTGCGGACTGCGGCGGGCCGGTTCATCTGGGTCGACGACGATGCGGTCTATCTCGGCGAAATGGCTCCGACGGATCAGATGCCGGTGTTCTTTCTGCGCGGTTGGAACGAAGATGATTCATCCGCCGTGCAAACTGAGAACCGTGATCGTGTCGGCAAGTTTCTCGAGCTGCAACGCGATTGGAGCACGCAGGGAATATCCGAGCGCGTGAGTGAAGTGAACCTGCTGGACCTGCGCGACGTGCGCGTGCAGCTTGCAGGAGATGATTCACAGATCGAAGTTCGACTCGGCTCACAGGATCAGGGCACGAGACTCGGAAAGGCACTGACAGTTCTTGACGCTCAGCGCCAGACAGCGCGTGGGCCACTCATCAGCTACATAGATCTCACGCAGGGGAAAAGAGCGATCGTTGGGTTGGTAACCGGCAACCACACTGTTGCCGAAGGGAAAAACGAATAACGAAGATTAAAACCCGACATGGCTAAGCGCACACAACACACCATCGGTCTCGACATCGGGACAAGTAAGGTGACGTGTATCGCTGGTGAACCTGGTGAAGGCGGATTGCTTGAAGTCGTTGGCATCGGAGAAGCAGAAGCGCGCGGGCTCCGCAAAGGAGTCATCGTCAACCCCGACGCCGCAGTCGATGCGATCAAGAAGGCAGTCGAAGATGCAGAGCGCATGAGTGGACTCGAAGCAGAAGAGGTAACGATCAACCTGGCAGGCTCACACATCCTCGGCTTCAACGGTCAGGCGATCGTTGCTGTCTCCGGTCGCGATCGAGAGATAGTGGCGGAAGACGTCCGGCGCGCGATCGATTCAGCCTGCGCTATTCAACTTCCAGCGGGCCGCGAGATTGTCGATCGACTGCCGCAGGAGTTCATCGTCGACGACCAGGACGGCATCAACGATCCGGTGGGAATGATCGGCGCGCGTCTGGCGGTGAAGGTACACATCGTCACCAGTCCCGTCACTGCCCGGCAGAACGCCATCAACGCCGTGAACCGCGCGGGACTAGTCGTCGCCGACATGGTTCTGGAGCAACTAGCAGCCGCCGAGGCGTCGCTAACTGAAGATGACAAAGAGTTTGGAGCCGCACTGGTAGACGTCGGCGCCGAAACTACCGGCTTGATCATCTACCAGCGCGGCGCGGTTCAGCACACTGCTGTGTTCCCACTCGGTGGCTCGCACTTCACAAACGACATCGCGTTCGGTCTGCGCACGCCGATTCCGGAAGCGGAAAAGATCAAGCGAACTGTTGGCTGCGCTTGCAGCAGCTCTTTGAGTGAGATGGAACGTGGTGAGCTCGTCGACGTGCCTTCAGTCGGTGGCCGCCCGCCGCGCCAACTCTCGCGACAGATCCTCTGCGACATTCTTCAACCTCGCGCCGAAGAAGTGTTGATGCACGTCGCGGATGAGATCAAAGACTCAGGTTGGGAGCGACAGCTATCGAGTGGAGTCGTGCTGACAGGCGGTGGTGCGTTGCTGCATGGCATGACAGAGATCGCGGAACAGGTTTTTGATGCTCCGGTGCGAATCGGCTATCCCGAAAGAGATCGCTTCGGTGGACTGATTGAAGATATCCAGAGCCCCGCGTGGACTGCCGCGGCAGGCCTGGCGTTACTCGCACATCGCACGCAGGCAGCTGAGATCCGCACCGGCGTGAGCAGGCGTGGATCTACAGGTAAGCTGACGCACTTTGTGTCACGTTTTCGAAATAGATTCGGTAGTATTTTCTGACAAGTTGTTGTATGCTTGCGCCCCGGTTGC
This sequence comes from Pyrinomonadaceae bacterium, assembly GCA_025937955.1. Lineage (GTDB taxonomy): Bacteria > Acidobacteriota > Blastocatellia > Pyrinomonadales > Pyrinomonadaceae > PSRF01. The sequence continues at coordinate 19,035 of JAICQI010000010.1, read as the reverse complement.
ACAAGATATTGTCCGCAAGATATCGATGCCGATGGCTCAAGAAACCCAACATAGAAGGAAGCGGCCTTGGAAGCCATCCCGTTTTGGAAGAGAGGACATAACTATGACACCGGACACTCGTCAACCGGGAACAGGCATTAATATTTTCATTGATGATGATCCGCCACTCACCGGAGCGCGGATAAAAGTGATCGGCATCGGCGGCGGTGGCAGCAATGCCGTCAACCGCATGATCGAAGCCGGCATTGAAGGCATCGAGTTCCTCGTCGCCAATACAGATTTGCAGGCGCTGAAGCGTTCGCGCGCACCCATCAAGATCCAGCTCGGCAGTCGTCTGACGAAAGGACTCGGCGCCGGCGCGGATCCCGGTGTCGGTCGCGAAGCAGCCCTCGAAGACACTGACAAGATCATCGAAGTGCTCGAAGGCGCCGACATGGTTTTTGTTACTACAGGTCTCGGCGGTGGCACTGGTACGGGCGCAGCGCCCATCATTGCTTCACTCGCGACTGAGCTCGATGCGTTGACAGTCGCAGTGGTGACGAAGCCGTTTCACTTCGAAGGGCGCCGTCGCATGCAGCAGGCCGATCAGGGACTGCGAGAGTTGCGCGAGTGCGTCGACACAGTGATCACGATTCCCAACGAACGACTGCTGCACACCGTCGAGCGTGGAGTCTCGCTCGCCGACTCGTTCAAAGTTGCTGACGACGTGTTGCGACAAGCAGTGCAGGGTATCAGCGATCTGATCACCGTGCCTGGTTTGATCAACCTCGACTTCGCCGATGTGAAGTCGATCATGCAGGGGATGGGTATGGCTTTGATGGGCGCCGGACGAGCGACTGGCGAGAACCGCGCGATCGAAGCGACTCAGCAAGCGATCTCGTCGCCGCTTTTGGAAGAAGCGACGATCCAGGGCGCCAAGGGTGTTTTGATCAACATCACCGGGGGACCCGACCTCACGTTGTTTGAAGTGAATGCTGCTTCGTCGATCATTCGTGAGTCTGCCGACGACGACGCCAACATAATTTTTGGTGCAGTGATCGATGAAACCATTACGGACGAGATGAAGATCACGGTCATCGCGACCGGATTTGACAGAGAGGCCACATCAGTTGCGTCTGCCGCTGCGACAACAGCGATTCCCGCGCCGCCACCACGTTTCGTAGCCCGGCCGGCCGACGATCTCCCGAGGCCCATGATGGCAAATCCGCGTGTTGACGATCTCGACGTCCCGACTTTCATTCGCAAGAAGGCAGATTAGAAATACAGCCGCAGACGACCGCAGGTGAACGCGGATTTTTGCCGATCCGCGTTCATCTGCGTTCATCTGCGGCTGATAACTTAACTTGCATAGTTTCTTGCATGTAACTCTTTGAAATACTCGGTTTTCTCCTTTGCTTTTTCTGCACTTGTTGTGTAGCATACGCACATTCCTTGCAGGAAATCCATTACGGGTAATGTTCGTTTCCTCTCCTCGGATGGGCCGCTGCCTGCGAGAGCTTTGACACTGATCTGAAAACATCTAAGCCCTGTGTCCTATACATCGGTACTTCTCGAGCGGGTGAAAACCCGTCATAGATTTTTGGAGGTAATAATCACGTGAATCGTAAACTCATCAGAACCACACTCGCGGAAGTGAAGGGCAAAGCCCGAGAAGTTCCGCAGCCCAGAGAGCGTTCGAATGGGAGTTCCCGCGCCTCAAATGAAGGTAGAGAGCAGCGCGCTGCGCAACAGCACGCGCCGGTCCAGGTCAAGAAAAGAGTTCCACCTCCCAACGAAACCAACGCGGAGATCTTTTATTACAAGAAACAGATCGATGCGCATACGTTGATGGTCATTGTTCTATTGGACGGCGAAGAGATTGAAGGCACGATCGAGTGGTACGATCGAGGCGCTCTCAAGGTCAACCGCAAAGGTGCGCCTAATCTTCTGGTTCTCAAACGGAACATAAAGTACATCTACAAGGCCGACGAGCGTGTTGAGACAGCTAGCGCCTAGAGGTATCAATGCAGCCTCGCCCTGAGTCTCGCCCTGGACAACAGTGCGTCGCCTCAAGCAATGCGACACTCAGAACAAAGCCCAACCAACCCGGGATCTCGACCCAGGCGAGTGTTGCCGCGCATCGGCATCACGATGGGAGACCCTGCCGGGATTGGGCCTGAAGTTGTTCTCAAAGCGGTTGCGGAAGATGAAATCAAACGAGTTTGCGTGCCGGTGATCATCGGCGACGCCCAGTTGCTCGCTCACACGGCACGCACACTCGATCTACAATCCGGCTACGACATCATTCGGGTTGGAGAATCCTTTCCGGAGCAGCTTTCCGAGCCGGTCATCTATCATCTCGACAACATCAGCGGTTTTATCGAGCCCGGGATCGAATCCGGCGCTGCGGGTAAAGCCGCGGGGGGTTATATCGAAGCGGCGGTGGAGTTGTGCGCGGCCGGCAGCATCGATGCGATTGCCACTGCTCCGATCAATAAGCGCGCGCTGTTTCTCGGCGGTTATAGTTTTCCCGGTCACACTGAGTTTCTTGCTCATCTCACCGGCGCTGAGGAGTATGCGATGGCGTTTGTTGCTGCAAACCTGCGCATCGTTTTGCTATCGACGCACGTTCCGCTGTCTGAAGCGATCAGGATGGTCGAACGCGATCGCGTGATGAAGGTCATCAGTCTGACACATCGCGAGCTTCAGCGTTGGGGCATCGAGCGTCCGCGGATTGCGGTTGCGGCGCTGAACCCGCATGGAGCTGAAGGTGGCTTATTCGGAGTTGAAGAGGCGTCGGAGATCATGCCGGCCATCGAAGCGTCGCGCCGTGAGGATGATATTAACGTGCAGGGGCCATACTCGGCGGACACTGTTTTTCTGCGCGCTTCGCGTGGGGAATTTGATGCCGTGGTTGCTTGTTATCACGATCAGGCGATGATTCCCGTGAAATGTTTGTCGTTTGGCGAGGCCGTTAATGTTACGCTGGGACTGCCGTTCATCCGGACTTCCGTCGATCACGGCACTGCGTTCGATATCGCCGGAAAAGGACTGGCGGAACATTCGAGTATGGTGGCAGCGATAAAACTGGCCGCCGAGCTCTCGACGCAAGCAGGCGAGAGTTGCCGCGCAGTGGAAGTTTAATCACAGAGAAACGCTCACATGGACAACAACGACACGCTTACTAACGGGGCAGAAAAACGGCGTATGCTGGTGGCCGACGACGACCCGGCAATCCTGCGACTGATCGCTACCATTCTCGAGAAAGAAAACTACAGCGTAGTGATGGCACGCGACGGGCGCGAAGCTTACAAGATATTGCAGAGTGATCCTAACTTCACGGCCGCAATCCTCGACGTCGTCATGCCGCATATCTCCGGGCCGGAACTGGTGCGATACATGAAATCGGAAGAGCGTTTGCAACGAATTCCGGTGATGATGATGACTGCCGAGCAGGATCCAAAGCTCTCTTCCGACAGCTTTACCGCGGGCGCGTGTGTATTCCTGCCGAAGCCCTTCACAACTGCGCAACTACAGATCATGTTGCAGATGTTGATCGGTACAAAGACTGCTGAATAGCTACTCATGAGACTTTTGATTGCAGCTCTTTTGCTCGCGCTTGTAAGTCCCATTCCCGCCCGTGCCGATCTCAGTCGCAACCAGGCTCGCAAAGCTATTCAGACCATGGCGGGTTGGTCTCTGCCTGGTAGCGCGGTTCGCGTTCAATCTGTTAACTCGAATGGCAATGAAAGTGCAGAGGTTAGTGCTGAGATCCAGGCAGTCTTTCGACTGCGACTTCTCGACGGTCACTGGCAGTTAAGAGAGATCAGAGCTGGTCAGGATCGTTGGGAGCGGTTGGAAGTGATTGCGAGTGCGGCGAAGGTTGAGCTGCCTGCAGGAGAATGTGATGCGCCATCGCAGTTTGCGCGTCGCAAGTCGGATACAGAGCTCACGACTAAGCGTGCGCGTTGTCTTGTTGCGACGCTCTTTGGTGTGACGCTTCCGTCCGATGATGTGAGGATCAAGGAAGTCTCGCCGTTTGGGTTGTCACTCGGATCGGAGTCGGCAGCGCTCGTCACTGCATTTATTCGGGTCGATTTCCGTTTAGCACGCGATGCGAAGAGTTGGCGTGTAACGGAGTTCAAAAGCGGAACCCGTGATTGGATAAGCGTAAGTGAACTTCCTATCGCTATGGATCAAGTCAAACGCGCCGCTGCGAATGAAGATCTGTCGACGATTGCGAAAGCCCTCGGTGACTTCCGTCGCGACCGCGGCTATTTCGTTGTTTCCGATAAAGAATCAGTGCTGATCGATCACCTCAGCCCGCGCTATCTGACGCGCGTGATCCGTGTCGATCCGTGGCATCGTCCATACCAATACGACGGCCAACAAGACCGGTACTCCCTCCGCTCCCTCGGCCCCGACGGCAAACCTAATACGCCGGACGACGTCGTCGTGTCGGGTCCCTAAAAATTTCACTGAGCGTAATAGCCGGGACGCGTGCGTGTCACCAGGTCTGTGCGGTTGACGATCGAGACCTGGACCGTGCGCCAACTACCGTCGCGTGTCGCGTTCGTCGGTTTGTACCCCAGACTGTAGACTTTACCGAGATCATTTATTACTTGCTCGTACACGCCATTAAGGTCTGATAGTTTACGTGCGTGGTAATAAGAACCACCACTCTCCTGGGCGAGCAGGTTAAGCGAGCGACGCGCATTCTCCGCGATTCCTCCAAGGTATATTTCGGTTTCGAGATAAATCGGTATGATGAGCGCATCGGTCTGCCCTACCTGTTCGACCAGATTGGCAAAGGCTGTCTTCGAGCCTCCCATTGAACTGACCATGGCTCCGTCCATGCCATCGCTCATCAGCACCACCGCGCGGCGTCGTTCCAATGTCTTTGGTCCGATTACGTCGTCGAGGGCAAATTTGACTGCATCCCAGACGTTTGATCCACCCGTACCTTTCATGTTCTCGACACTCGCGTTTAGTTGGGCACGGTCCAACGTCAGTGGTGAGACGACGTTCGTCGTGTCGGAAAAGGTGACGATAGCGAGCCTGTCTGCCGGACGTGCTGCCTCAATAAACCGCAGCGTCGACTTCTTGATCAGATCGCGTTTGCCAACAGTGGATCCAGACAAATCAACCAGCAACACCAGATCGAACGGCACGTCAGTCGAGGCAAAGTAGGTTACGGTCTGTTCCTGGTTGTTTTCCAGCACGCGAAAATCTTCCTTCGCCAGCGAACCGACAAACATCTTCAGCTTGTTGTTAAAGACGCTGACGTTGAGACTCACGAGGTTCGTCTCGACTTTGATAACGTCGCCCGGATCGATTTCAGGCGAATCGAGTTGGGTGGAGTTGATGGTTTCCGTAAGCGACTCGGTTAATTGCTTTGAAAGTTGGCTGCTGGGCGGCTGGCGTGCTTTGATGAGCGGCTTTCGGTAATTCTGTTCGAGGGCTCTGATGTACGCGTCGAGCTTTGGCAGGCCAAACTCGGCACGTCTTGCATCGACCTTTTGCTGATCTTCAATTGGATACAGAACGAGAAACCCGCCCGTGCTGACAGCCTGCGTGCCGAAGAGTTGTTTCATGCCGGCGCTCACGCGAAGCCGATCGAATAGTCCGGCAAATTCCGATTTCTGACTCGGATCTTTCTTGATTGCGGCAACGATAACCGGAAGTAAGTCTCGCTGCAGTTCGTATGTGCCGCCGTTTTTGAGGATTTGGAAGGCTGCGAAGACGCCTTCGCGGTCAACCAGCGCCGTGGTGGGCCAACCGGAGGTCTTTAGTATCTGGCAGAGTTTGGCGGTGTGATCTTCGTAAACCTTATGTAGCTTCTCTCTGTCTGACTCCTTCGCCTGATCCTTTGCGACCACCTCCAGCAGCAGCTCGCGTTGCTTGATGGCCAATTTGATCAGTTCTTCTTTGAGTTTCTGGTCGGGTTTAGCCGCCGCAGTTTCAACCCGCGAGAGCATCTGCCTCACGTCGTCTTGTGTAAGGCACGACTGCGCGTTCGTGGCCGCGGCAGCCGAGGTAAGCAAAAAGGCCGTGAGTAAAGCAAGTTTCATGGCTAATCATGGTAGCGCAAGGGGCAGGATACGCCCGACCCGCCCTAAAACAAACTCTTGACTGCCCCTTACCGCGGGTGTTAGGTTCTTTTGGGGCCTCTTTCTGAGGCCCGCTTCGTGACGACATGCCCGCGCCATCCGTGCATATGCACTTGGCCCCGCCGATGGTGCAATTCAGCTAAAGGGATTAGCTTTGCTAGCTGGACGCAAACTCCTACTTGCCGACGATTCGGCCACCATTCAGAAAGTTATCGACCTTACGTTCGCTGACGAAGGTGTGCGAGTCGTGGCGGTGGGCAGTGGCCGCGAGGCCATTGATCAGCTCCTGGAGGTTGAACCCGACATAGTCCTCGCAGACGTCTTCATGCCCTCTCCCAACGGTTACGAGGTCTGCGAATACGTCAAAACAAACGAGAAGCTGAAACACATTCCCGTAGTGCTGCTCGTAGGCTCGTTTGAGCCGTTCGACGAAGCGGAGGCGCGCAGAGTTGGCGCGGATGACATATTGACTAAACCATTTTCATCGATACGACGACTGATCGACCGGGTGGGAGCCCTTGTAACAAGCCCACCACCGGTTGAGAAAGAACGTCCAACCGCTGAACTTCCGAAGGTTGAAGAACCCGAAGAAGAAGAGCTGATGGACATCCACGACCTGGAAGTGGCGACGGCGAATACGTTGCCGCTCGAGGACGCGCTCAGAGAGTACGAACACAAGGTGGAACAGCCGGTTGCCGCAACGGAATCGTTACCACGTGAGGAGACCATGAAAACGGAACCACGAGACGATTCTCAAATCGATTCAGACGTGCTGTTGGACCTTGGTGAGTTTGAGCCGGTACGCGCCAGTTCTCCTGACGACGACTTTGTTCTGGATCTCGATGAAGAGCCGAGCGAGTTCGCGGAGCCTGCTTACGCCGCGACGCCGATGCGCGCGTTTGTCGAGCCGCAGGTGAAGGAAGCGGTTGCGACTGCGGGTGCGTCGTACGATTCGACTTACCAGCCGGAGGTCCACTCTTCGTTTGCAGATATGCAAGAGGTTCCGTATGTGTCTGAAGTGCACGATGTCGCCGTTGTCGAACCTGAACCGGAGCCGATGATTGCCACACCCGAGCCGGCGGTTGTTTCCTCTGCTCCCATCTCCGCCGATTCGTTATCACCCGAAATGATCGACGCCATCGCCCGCCGCGTAGTCGAAATGATGTCCGACAAAGTGGTCCGTGAGATCGCGTGGGAAGTTGTTCCGGACCTTGCGGAACTGATAATCAAGCAGCAGTTGGAAGAGAAGGCAAAATAGATCGTTTATATATTCCGTTCTTCAGCAGGTGACTCCCGGGTCACCTGCTTTTCTTTTGAGGTCACAATTTGTGACCTCAAATTTGCTCAGCTTATTTCAGGAATGCCTCTGCCGGCATGCCAGAAGCGAATGACTTCTATTGATACTGTTTGATGATTAACTCGGTAGATGATTCGGTATGACCTCACGATGATTTCGCGAATGGATGCATCGTCGAACTCTGGCACCATACGCCCTCGTTCCGGAAACTTACCCAAGCTCTTCGTGTGGTGAATCAAGAATCTGCCAAAACGCAGCGCTTGATTTGATTATCGATTGAAATGTATCGAACGATGTCCTGTATGTCTGATCGTGCGGAAGGTGAAAGTCTTACCGGATAATCCATGAGGGAAGTTCTTGCTCGACTTCTTCGATTGGAATGCTATCCCCATTATCAAGCTCAGATAATCCTTGCCGGACAGCAGCTATGAATTCCAGCTCTCGTGCAATGTCTTGAAGTGAGGTGTCATCTGGAATTCGTCGAAGCAAGTCTTGAACGATTTCTTTATTCGTCATAGTTGCAGTTTGCACCTTCATATGCGGTTTTTTCAAGTGTTCTCTTACCGAACCTGTTTTGAACTTTCTTGGCTATCTGGGTAGACTGTGGTTTTTCGTTTCAAACTGAGAAAAGCACAGATTACGCATGGAGATCCCTAAACAGTACGACCCCAGAGAGGCGGAGAAGAACCACTACGAGAGGTGGGAGAAGAATGGGTTTTTTGCACCGGAGATCAATCGAGATCCGAAGGCGCCGGTGTTCAGCATTGTTATTCCGCCTCCGAACGTCACCGGCTCGCTGCACATGGGCCATGCCCTCCAGCACACGCTGATGGATGTGATGACGCGGCACAAGCGGATGCGCGGGTATCGTGCTCTGTGGTTGCCGGGGATGGACCATGCCGGCATCTCGACGCAGTTGATGGTCTCGCGCGCGCTGAAGAAAGAAGGGAAGTCGCGGCACGATCTGGGGCGTGAAAAGTTTGTCGAGCGCGTTTGGCAATGGAAACAAGAATCGGGCGGGCAGATCACGGTGCAGATGCGTCGCGAAGGCGCCTCGGTCGACTGGTCGCGCGATAAGTTTACGATGGACGAGGATCTGTCGCGTGTCGTGCGCGAGGTGTTCGTGCGACTGTACGACGAGGGCATGATCTATCGCGGCAACCGGATCGTTAACTGGTGCCCGCAGGACCAAACCGTGCTTTCGGATCTCGAAGTCGAAAAACTGCCGCAAGCCGGTAAACTCCATTATCTCCAGTATCCGATCAAGAACAGCGACCGGCGCATCACCGTCGCAACTACGCGGCCGGAAACGATGCTCGGTGACACTGCCGTTGCCGTTAATCCAAACGATGAACGTTATCGCGATGTGGTGGGCCAGACCGTTCTCCTGCCACTTACAAATCGCGAGATTCCGATCGTTGCTGACGAGTACGTCGATCCGGAGTTTGGCACCGGCGCGGTAAAGATCACGCCTGCTCACGATCCAAACGACTACGAGATGGGGCTGCGTCACGGGCTGCCTCAGGTAGTCGTGATCGATCCGCACGCGAAGATGACTGCGGAGGCGGGCGCGGGCTTCGCGGGACTCGATCGTTACCAGGCGCGTGAAAAAGTAGTCCAGGACTTTGAAGCCATTGGACTGCTTGAAAAAGTTGTCGACTACGAGTTCTCGATCTCCAAGTGCGAACGTTGCAAGACTGTCATCGAGCATCTGATCTCGACGCAGTGGTTCATGAAGATGGACCAACTGCGCGATCACGCTCTCGATTTGATGTCGCGCGAACAGAAGCCGCGTTTCGTGCCGGAGACATACAAAAAGGTTTATACAGACTGGCTCGAAAACCTGCGCGACTGGACCATCTCGCGTCAACTCTGGTGGGGGCACCAGATCCCCGCCTGGTACACGCCTGACGGGCAATTAGTCGTTGCCACATCCAAAGAAGAGGCGAGCGAGAAAGCCGGCACGAATGAGCTGACGCAGGATCCGGACGTGCTCGATACCTGGTTCTCCTCGGCGTTGTGGCCGTTCTCGACGCTCGGCTGGCCTGCCGAGACTGACGATCTAAAAACGTTTTATCCAACGTCAGTGCTGGTAACTGCGCGCGACATCATTTTCCTTTGGGTGTCGCGCATGGTGATGATGGGGCTGAAGTTTGCCGGCGAGACACCATTTGATGACGTGTTCATCACCGGAACAATTCTCGATGCTCAGGGCCAACGCATGTCGAAGACGAAGATGAACGGCGTCGATCCGATCGACGTGTTCGACAAGTTCGGAGTCGATGCAACGCGTCTCACGCTGGCCCAAGTGGGCAGCACTGACATTCGTTGGAACGAGAAGCAGGTCGAGTCGTATCGCAACTTTGCCAATAAGATCTGGAACGCGGCGAGGTTCTGTTTACTCAATTCGGAAGGCGCTGAAGTAAAACCGGAAATACTCGAGCAGAGCACAGCGCTTCCCGATCGATGGATCGTCTCGAGACTCAACAAAACCGCGCAGGATCTGAATGCGGCGATAGATAATTACGAGTTTCATCAGGCAGTACAGTCGCTGTATCACTTCTTCTGGGACGACTTTTGTGACTGGTACATCGAACTCGCAAAGGCCGACGTCACCGCCGAACAAGAGAGCGCTGCCCGCACGGAAGCACGCACGCGACTGCTAACGGTGCTCGAACAGGCGCTGCGGTTGTTGCACCCGTTCATGCCTTACATCACCGAAGAATTGTGGCGGCGATTGCCCGGCGATAAGCGCTTGCACGCGGTGTATGAAGGCGCGGAGTCGACAGTGATGTTGACTGCTTATCCGGAAGGAGCCACAGCGCTAATCGACGAAGCCGCAGAGTCGGAAATGCAGGCGATCATCGAGTTGATCTCACGCGTGCGAAACATCCGTTCTGAGATGAATATCAAGCCTGCAGAACGCATCACGATCGTTGTCGCTTCGCCTGATGAGAATCTGCGTCGCGTTTTCGAATCGGCACGCGATCAAATCGCTCGCCTGGTACGCGCGTCTGAAATTTCCCTGGGCGATCGTCTCGATGCACCGAAGGCTTCGGCTCGTGCAGTGTTGATGGGTGGCGCTGAGCTCGCTGTACCACTTGAAGGTTTGATTGATTTCGAACAGGAGCGCCGTCGTTTGCAGCGCGAACAGGAAAAACTGCAAGCCGAAGCCGCGAAGCTCGAGGCACAACTCGGCAATCCCAACTTCGTGTCGCGGGCCCCGGTTGAGCGCGTCAATGAAGTGCGCGAGCGCATCGCCGCCATCGCGCAACAGTCGTCTCAACTTCAGCAGACAGTCGAGAACCTGCAATGAACTGGATCGACGAAGGCGCGCTCTACTCACAAATCGGACTCTATTTGCGTGAAGATCTCGGACGGGGCGACATCACCACACAGTCGATTGTCGTTCGCAACACGCGTGCTCGCGCGCGCTTCGTCGCGGGCGACAACATGATCGTGGCGGGTCTCGAAGCGGCGGAGGAAGTTTTTCTAACGCTCGATTCGCAGCAACAACTCGAGGCGTTTGTTTCCGATGGCGAGCCGGTCGAGGCGGGCAAGGTGATTGCGCGGATGGTCGGGTTTGCTGACGTGCTGATCTCCGCCGAACGTGTGGCGCTGAATCTCATGCAACGACTTTCGGGCATCGCCACGCTGACGGACAAGTACGTGAAAGCTGTCGAAGGAACGGGCGCGTTGATCGCGGATACGCGCGCGACGACTCCCGGATTGCGTCTGCTCGAACGATACGCCGTCGAACTCGGTGGGGGATACAACAGCAGGTTCGGTTTGGACGACGGCGTCGTGGTGACGTCGAATCACATCTCGATTCTTGGTGGCGTCACGGGCGCGGTGAAGTTGGCGAAAGAGAAGTTGGGTTATCTACACAAAGTCGCGGTCGAAGTGTCGGCTGAGAATGAAGTGAGAGAAGCCGCCGCCGCTGGTGCGGATTTAATTGTGATCGAGAATCTCGACGTCCAGGCGTTTGGTCGACTAGCGGCGCTTGCGCGGGAGTTGTCGAGTTCAGTTGCGATCGAGTGTGCCGGGAAGATCACGCCCGAGAATGCGCGTGAGTATGCCGAGGCAGGAGCGCAACTATTGCGTATCGAGGCACTGACGAGTGCGGCCCCGGCAGCGAATATTAGCTTCAAAGTCCAACCGTTTTAGCCACGAAAAGCACACAAAGGGTTAGCCACAAAAAGGCACAAAAAGCACAAAAGAAAAGATAGAAGATGGCATGGCGAGACGAGACGCGCAGGAAGCTTGCTCAAAGGGCGCTTGAGCGGCAACTCGCCTACCAGCAACGCAAGGCGGAACACGTTCGCGGGCGCGAAGATGAGATCATTGCCGCGATGATGCGCACGTCGCGCCGGGTGCGCGACCTGCTCGAAACGTTTCAGCCGATCAAGCCTGATGCGCGTGTGATTGAAGTCGGCAGTGGCGCACACGGGCTCATCTTTTGTTTTGGATCACCACATGGAATCGGCGTCGATCCGCTGGCGGTCAGTTACGGAAGCTTGTTTCCACGCTGGCAACGCCGAGCTCAAACGGTAGCGGCCGTTGGTGAGTCGCTGCCGTTTGCGGATGGAAGTTTTGATGTTGTGCTTTGCGATAACGTCGTCGATCATGCGGAGTCGCCGGTACGGATTGTCCGTGAACTGGTGCGGATTCTGGTTCCCGGGGGTTTACTGTATTTCACAGTGAACGTTCATCATCGAGTGTACGCGGTTGCAGCGGACGTGCATTCGAGCTGGAGAGCGGTTGGCGTACCGTTTGAAATCGGGCCATTTGCTGACCACACGACTCACCTGACGTTCGAAGCTGCTGAGAATTTGTTTCAAAACCTGCCGCTGCAGATTTTGAGCGCGAAAAGCAATATCGAGGAGGCCAGGGCACGCGCGCGCAAGCATCCGCCGCGACACGCCGGCGACCGATTGAAGCGTGTTTTCTTCAAAAACGCCCTTTATGAGGTAGTGGCGCGGCGCGCTTAAGTTTTTGGAACAGTACCCGGCGGCTGGTCGTGGAAGCTTGAAGCATCTGGATGGCGCTTGATGGCATCTGGATAGCGGGGTATCTTAGGAGCCAGCCCTCGAAAAGGAGCACCACAATGCCTAGCAGGATTCGTAGTTACATCAAGCTGCTCGTCGCCTTTTGCCTGATCGCCAGCTTCTGCCTGGTCGAGGGCGAGGCACAGACGCGCAAGAAAAAGCGTACCAGGCGAACCACGCCGACAGCGCCGCGGCCTGTAATTACAAATCCCCCGATCGCGCCTCCTGACGAGACGCAAAGTCAAGGCACTACTGGCGACGTGAAGATCATCAGCACTGATGACCCGGAAGCACAGGATCCCACGGGCACTGAACCTAAAACAGCGAATCCGGTAACCTCACCCGAGCAGGAAGACATTCAAAAGACTATCACCTCGCTCTCGAACCAGGTGAACAAACTGAACGACAAGTTGTCGCAGAAGCAGGACGACGATCGTTACGAGCGTGAGATGGAGCGTTTGACTCGCGCCGAACAGCGGGCCGAGCAGTTACGTTCGCAGTTGATAGACGTCCAGGCCAAGATTGCCGATTTCGAAGCGAAGTTGGAGCAGATCGATTTTGCATTGAGACCGGAGAATATCGAGAGCTCGACGGCTGGTTATGGAAGCATGCGTCCGGAAGCGGCTCGTGACGCTCGGAAGAAACAGCTAGAGGGTGAGAAGTCGAGGGTCCAGGCTCAGTTGAAATTGGTTGAGAGCAGCAAAACGCGTTTGGAAACTGCGGTCGCGAATGCGGATAACGAAGTGGATCTTTTGCGGGCGAAGGTCCAACTACTCCGCGACCAGATGAATGCCGCGCCGGTCACGACGGACCCGCCAGCCAAGCCACGCAAGCCTTAATGTAGCCACAAAAAGGCACAAAAACCACAAAATAGCGTTTAGAGTTCCAGCTTCAGCTTGCTGTCGAAGAACCGCAGCCTGAAGGCTGAACCTCTAACTTGCTAGTTGGTAGTGTGCAGGGCGACGGCTTTCCAGCCTCCGATTTGGTTGCTCAGTGTTAAGGTGTAATTAGTTGCCGTCGGTGATACTAACGAACCGCGAACGACGACTGTGTCGCCGTAGACCGAAACATTCGGCCTTTCTGAGCCTATCTTTCCGTACTTCAATTTGCCCGCACGCACGCCATCCAGCATCTGTTGGCGAGTGATTACGTTGGTGCCCTGTGTCCAGATAAAGTTTGGATCGGTGTACTGGGTGAGATAGTTGACGTCCGCTTTGCGTATCGAGTCAAAAATTATGATGTCGAGTGCTTCGGCTCCGACCTTGATGTCGGTTTCAGCGTAAGGGACACGTGTTGACTGCCAGTTCACCACCTGCCACTTTCCATTGCGCTTCACGAACGTGCCACTGTTGAGCAGTTTTGCAACGTGCGTCGTCTCAGACGTTTCGGTAGTTGCAACCAAACGAAAAGCCACCACTGCGGTGTCGCCGTACTGCTGAACACGAATGTCCTCGGCGGTGTAGGTCGTCTTCGGATCGGTCGGCTTGCGTGCGGGTTCATTGCGCACGTCGCGCAAGACTTCCGCTTTGTTCACACGACGGCCCGCGGAACGCGTGTAGATCAAGTCGTCAGCCCAAAAGCGCTCGTGAACGGCAGGGTCGTTGCGCGATGCTCCCGCCAGGAACTCATTCAACAGTTTGGTTAACTCGGCTGCGTCAGGTGCCGTTTGAGCAAACACGGTACCGGTCATAAGCAACAGCAGGATCGTGGATGAAGCAACTCGTTTCATAGTCTTTTCACTTTACCGCTGCGGAGTTGGTTTCAAAAGCTTTCCATAAAAAGCGTAATCGGCACCGTCGCCGCGTACTTCCAGTCGCCAGTTAGTGAAATCTTCGGCGTTGTCACAGGCGTTGCCGCGGCCTTGCAGTACGAGACGGTATTTGGCCGGCGCGGAGAATCCGACCTTGAAGATTCCAGTACCGGCGACTTCTCCCTCCAAACGCCATTCCTTGTAGAGCAGTGGTCCACCACCAGCGCTGACCTTGTTGTCGTGAATATCAACGTCGTGGTCCCACAGTTTTGCGGGTAGGAGTAGCCCAAGCATCCCGGAGTTGGTACCGGAGCGGAATGAAAACTTCCACATGTTGTTGAGAGGCGACCCCGGACTGAATGAATAGTTTTCCCGAACGTACGCGATGCCTTTGGAGTGTTCTTCGATTCCCGCTTCGCTGAAGAAAAGATTTGCTGTTCTGTCAAACCGCATTCGTTTGAGTTGGCTGAGCGGATACTCGTCGAGATCAGTTGGGCCGCTGAAGTAGTAGTCACTTTCCGAACAGCAGGCACACGCCAGAGCATTCACCGGAAACATGAACAACAGTGCGGCGATGGCGAATAGGAAAAGAGTTTTGGTTTTCATTGTTCTCCCGCAGCGGCGGGGGCAAGCCCCTCTTCCTGACTTGTTCTGTTATCAGCTACTTGAAGAACTGGAACATAGTACAAGTCAGGAAGAGGGGCTTGCCCCCGCTGTTCCGATTAATTAGGTACGGTGAAACTGCCGCCACCTGCCCGGCGAGGTCTCATGACGATCAAAGCGAGTGTAAAGAGCACAGCTCCCAGCAATAGGGTTTCGACCTCAGCAACTGCAGTGATTATGGTCGGACGGATGACTGGTTCAGTATTAACAATTGCAGAATCGTAAGTACTGTCCCGAACTGCTGCGCCGCTGATGGAAGTCACAAGTTGATAACGCATCGCCAGCTTGCCGGCGATGTTATTCACCGACTCGTCGCGCGCATTTAATAGCTGCACGACTTCGTCATTGGCCCATAACCTGGCGAGCAATTCTGACGTCTTATATCCTTCGCTTTGCTCAGGCAGTTCCGAATGTTTTACAGACCTGACAAACTCATACGTCTTAATCTCACCGGAGAGTTGTCTAAATAATTTCTGGAGATCCTCGCGTAGTGTGCCCATTCGGATCACTGACTTGACCTCATTGATTCCATCAAGTCCCTTCGCGATCTCGTCTGAGCCTTTGCTTGTCTGCACGGAATAAAGTAATGGACCATAAGGTCGGTTCTGCCAGCGTCTTCTTATTTCTTCTATTGAGCCAAGCTGTACAAGTTGTGGATTATGAATCCAGACTATCGCATTGTTCCCTGGAGCTTCAGCGGCGAGGTCCCACGCCTTTCGCAATGCCGGCGCATTATCTGCTCCGCCGGTAAATGTCGCTGATGCGAGTAGTACGGAGGCTTCGACAAGGCCTGTGGCCACGAGGCCCGTCCGCTCGGTCTCGTGCAACCAATCGGCGTCGGCGAGAACGAGTTTCAAATCAATGTCCTGCGACAGCACTCCGAGCGCTGAACTTATCTGTGGTCCCAAATCGGCCATCGATGCAGACGTGTCGACGACGAGAACGACACGGCGCAAATGAGCGGGCGTGCGTTCTTCGATCCACTGCTTAACAATATTGCCCTCCGCCTCGAACGGATTACGACTCCAGATCCCGCTGTCGCGATCGACCCTGGAGATTAAGAGAGATCTTTCCGGATTCGAGAGATCGCTATCGGTGAGTTGGCCGCCCAGCATGAACTTGCCGTTCGGCATTGGACCGTAATACATTCCGCCGTATTCAGTGGCTATAGGCCGCGTGGAGTCAACCCAGATCTTGTGATTTACGTAATTCGGAACGCGGAAATTTCGATCTTCGAAATGTGGCAGCAGCAGTCGCACTTGGCTTCTTGATTCCAACAGCAGCGGCACAGTGATGCCCAGCCGAAGTTTCATTTTGCTTCCGTACGGCTGAATTGGGTAGCCCTGTACCAGGATGCGATCGCGACCGGCGGTTGTGACCATAACAGGCTCGCGTTTGTATCTGTGTTGAGCTTCCTCTCCAATCTTGTAGCGATTGCCAAACGTTGCCTCAACTTCTCTATTTCCATTCCACAGCGTCACGCGGGTGACGACGCCGCCCGGCGGTAATTGGATCTCAGCGCGCACCTCTTTCGCGCTTTCAGAAGAGTTTTGGAATGTGAGTATCCACTGGAGGTAACCCACGCCACCATCGCTATCGATTGTTCCGTCGAGTTTGGAACTGGACAGCGAAAGACCTTTTAGTTTTCCTCCGATCCTCGTACCGCCCTGATCGTCCTCGTAGTCAAACTCATCCGAAGGTATGAAGCGACCTGCAACTCGCTGCGGAGGAGCGGACATGTCGAAGGTTTCACCCGTCACCCGGTAATAGATCCCCCGAGCCTCTTTGACGCTTACCGGATTTCGAATCGAGAGAATATCTCCCAGCATGTCAGTTGTGCCGCGGCTTTGGTTATAACAACTCCGGAGCAGGTGATCTTTGCTGCCGTAAGTACGCAGAAAGCGAATTCCCCTGGTCCTGGTTTCAGCTGAGGAAGACGCAGCCATCTGTAGCCCGTAACGCGTTAACGTTGCCGGGAGTTCTATTACGACAATGGCGCCAAAAATGAAGCCAAAAGCTATCAGCAGTCCTGTGGTCCCGAGCGCCAGATTCTTCTGCGGAGCTGTGGCCGCGATTTTTCTGAGTTGCTGACGCATCGTGATGGCCACAATCAATGACAGGAAGGGTGACAGCGGCAGAACGCCGACAAGTATCAATACCGTTAGAACCGCCAGGGGCACGAATGGCAGGTAGCAAATTGAATAAAAGAGCGAGACAGCAATAACGGCGGCGTTAACGAATCCGGCCAACCTGAGACGATCCGGCGTGCCGCGACGAATCGCGTACCAAACATGGAGCTGGCCCAGCGGCATCAGGATTACCAACATCAGGTGCCAGACGCTCGGGATTGGATCGAAGAACGTCCGGGCACAGATGTGCGTGCTGGCTTCGACGGTGATGGCGATAGCGGGCACGATTATGCCCGCAATCAGGTTGAACTTGTCCGTGAACTTGAGCTTCGGCTGGTGCATAGTGCCCTCAGAAGTCCGAAACGAGTGCTCGCCACTTTACATTACAAAGTCATTTGCGACAAGCCTGAAATGATGCTTTGTAGTTTAATACTGGTGGCGTAGACTTAACAGCAGTTTTAGACAGTCAGACAGAATTAAGGTTCCGGACAGAAGGTATGTCGACCATTCCACAACGCGATCTATATCGCATGATCAACGAAGCTTCTGAGCGTGGCGAACGCGTGGTAGTTGCTACCGTCGCCCACACGCGTGGCTCGACGCCGCAGCGACGCGGTGCGAAAATGCTCTTCTTCCAAAACGGAGAGATTGCGGGAACTGTTGGTGGTGGTTGTATCGAAGCTGAAGTCTGGGCCGAAGCGAAAACAGCCATGCGTTCGGGTAAGTCGCAGTTGCATCACTTCTCGCTGACCGCGGATGAAGCGAGTGAAGAAGGAATGGTTTGCGGCGGCACGATGGATATCTTTGTTGAAGTACTGAACTGATGTCGCAGGATTTTCTCGCCAACTACAAAGCCAAACATCAGCATCCGCTGAACAGGCTCTCGCACAGCATCGGCATTCCGATGATTGTCGTGTCACTGCCGCTGTTCTTTTTCAACTGGCGCTGGGCGTTGGCGTTGTTTATTGCCGGCTGGATTCTTCAGTTTGTTGGACACGCAATCGAAGGAAATCAACCTGCCTTTTTCAAGAACCCCGTTTACCTGCTGGTTGGACCACTCTGGCTTTTGCGGCGAGCGGCTGCCGTGATTGGCCTCGATAAGTCGAAGCTTTCGAAGTGAAATCGATCACGAAGACGATTGAGCAGTTGCTGGAGCGTGGTGGGATCGCTCTGGTGGTTACTCAAGTCAGTGGCCCGGGCGAGATCGGGTCCAAGCTGCTGATTCAGGCAGATGGCGCTACGGCAGGAACTCTTGGTGATCCGTCGTTGGATTCCGTTATTGTTGAGCAAGCCGCGCGCTTTCTTTCCTCGCACGAAGAAACGCGGATGTTCAGTGTCAGTGACTTTGCTCCGGATTTTCCTTCCGCTCGCGAGACGGCGCTATTGTTCGAGCGTTTGCAACCGGCGCCGCGTCTCGTCGTTTGTGGCGCTGGACACGTTGGTGCATCGCTGGCGCGACTAGCGGCTTTCGCCGGTTATCAGACCACGTTGATTGACGACCGCGCTGAGTTTGTAAAACGCGAAAAGTTTCCCGAGAAACAGATCGACCTGGTTCTAACTGACGATTGGATCTCCGCCGTGCGAGATGTGGTTGGGAATGGTCGTGGAGTTTCAGTTGCCGTGGTGACGAGAGGTCACAACGAAGACGAGCAGTGCATGCAGGCGGTCGTGCGTGCTAATCCGGATTATGTTGGATTGATCGGAAGCAAACGCCGCACGTCGATTGTTATCGAACGGTTGCGCGAAGCCGGAATTTCCGACGAGCAATTACGAAACATCCACGCGCCCATCGGTCTCGACATCGGCGCCGTAACCCCCGAAGAAGTAGCCCTCGCGATCCTCGCCGAGATTGTTGCCGAACGCCGTGGCGCCACCGGCACCTCCCTCTCCGCCTGGCGCCGCAAAATCAGTTAGCCACAAAAAGGCACAAAAGGCACAAAAGGTTTGTGGAAGGAATTTGGACTTATTAATTCCTCTACCTTGTTTGATTATCCTTTTGTGCCTTTTGTGCCTTTTTGTGGCTGAATCTGTTTTGTGCTTCTTTGTGGCCTCGATTGGT
>JAICQI010000714.1 GCA_025937955.1 Pyrinomonadaceae bacterium | reverse complement strand
GTCGACAAGCAAAACGAACGCGTTCGCGATAGCGGTTCAGAACGAACGCCTGCTAACAACGGTAACAAGACCGACGTCGGCGCCGGTCGCGGAATGGACTTCGGCGGTGGCCGCACTCCGGAAACACCACCACTCCCGAATCCCTATCGCCTGAATGGACGCCGCGACGTGATCATCAACGCCGTGCAGGAGCTGATGCGCGATCGCAAGTTGGTCGTCGATGAGCCGGCTTCGAGACTCTCGGACGGAATCATCGTCAGTCAGCCTTTCACGTTTACGAAGGGGTCTGTCGTCGCGGAAGCCGATCTCAGCAGGTACTCTGACGTGCCGGCGTCGAGCGGGCGCGGCTGGACGCGCGGTCGTTACACGTTGACCGTTGAGATTCAACCCATCGACGGCTCGACTGCAAACGTCGCAGTTAATGCAAAGGTTGAAGGACGCACTGACGGAGCTACTGGTGCAGAGTGGACCACGTTACGCAGCAGTGGTCTCGCAGAGGATCAGTTCCTCGAAGGTTTGATAACGGCTGTAACCGGCGCGCCTCCTCCGGGCCGAAATCTGCAGCCATAAGTTAACGCAATACGTGAGCTAAAGTATTAATGATTAACGATCCATTTCATCCGGAACAAGCCATTGCCCGTGAGCAAGAGTCAAACAAACGAAAGCTGCTCGCAGTCGTTTGTGCTGTTGCCGTCACCGCAGTCCTCCTCGTAGGCTACGGTTATATCCGCAAGTATCACGCACAAAAAGTTCTCACTAATAACACGCCGCCGCCAGTCGTCGAGACTGGTCCAAAGGGACCAGCACTCGCGCACGTCGTCATCGATGAGCCTTCTTTATCAAAAGGCATGACGACGATTGGTGGCGTAGTAAAGAACATTTCAAAACAGGAATTAACCAATCTTTCCGTAGTGATTGAGTTGCGTAGACGAAAAGACGGAGGACTCGAAGAGACTGTGTTGCCCGTCACGCCTACTCAACTACAACCTGAACAAGAGGGTTCTTATTCCGTAACAATGCCGGCTCAGAATGTCGCTTCAATTCGTCTCGTTGGTGTAAAGGCGGATCCTCAGTCAGCTTTGATTGCTTACAGCTCCTCACAAGGCAAGAAGCGAACACCCGAGCGACTCGAGCCGCGAACAGTCGTCGTGAAGCGTTCGGGCAAACCCGGAGAGTTTCTAAATTCACCCGACAATCCGGGGCGCGTTCCGTAGTCTCCTCCATTAATGCTTTTAAGTTTTGGTTTAGGAGTCGGCGTGCCGATTGTTAAAGTGAACTCTCAGAACCGAATGAAGAAAATCTCCAACAGGGTGCGCGCAGTTTCCATCTTGACCTTCGTCGTTCTGTTTGGTGGCAGTGTTGCAGTAGCTCAAATTCCCGCTTCGTCGCGACCAGCGCCCACTCCTCCTCCGCGACCCATCGATAGGAGAATGCAAGGCCGTGACGATACCGGGCCGCTCACAACCTTTGAAGAGGAGATGCGCGCGAAGCGTGCGATCAAGCTGGCTGAAAAGGACCACGAAGACAACATAAAGCGCGCGCGCGAAATTGCGCAGATCGGCAAAGAGCTCCAGGAAACACTTAAAGACAAGTCAATTGTCGATCGCGGCTCGCTGAAGAAAGTCGAACGTCTCGAGAAGCTCACTAAAAAGATTCGCAGCGAAGCGGGCGGCGAAGATGAGGAAGTGACGATCGAAAACAAGCCTGCTGATCTGTGCGGGACTGTCACGAAAATCGCCGAAGCGAGTGAGTCGTTGTCCAAGAATGTTCAGGATACGCCCAGGCAAGTCGTGTCAGCTTCGGTGATCGGCAAGGCTAATGTTTTACTTGAGCTGCTGAAGATGGTCCGCGGCTTCGTTCGCTAGAACAGATCATGCGTCAGACGATTCCCTTCCTGGTCGCCATCCTGTGTGTTAGCGCGTTGATTGTTTTCGCGCAAGACGACGACGTGATTCGTGTAAACACCGAACTCGTCGTCCTGAACGTTACTGTTACCGACAAAGACGGCCATTATGTAAAAGCGTTGAAGAAGTCAGACTTCAAGATCTTTGAAGATGGCGTTGAAATAGCGCCGGGGATGATTGCGAGCTTCTCGCTTCACGAGTCTCCGTATGCAGCCGTAGTGTTGCTGGATAGTTCGGGAAGCATGGAAGCGCGGTTCTCGCTCGCCCGCTCGGCGGCGATCAGATTTCTCGATGGGCTTCGTCCCGAGGATGTCGCGGCTGTTTACAGGTTTGATTCAAAGGTTGAGCGCGTACAGGAGTTTTCCGGTGGAAGAGATCTGGCGCCGATGGCTTACACGATCCGCGCGAAGGGGATGACAACTCTTAACGACGCTATCGTCGAGGCGGCAAAGACGCTTGCCGATCGCGCTGAGCAACGTAAAGCGATCGTGATTCTCTCGGATGGGATGGATACTTACAGCAAAGCCTCGGGTAGTAAGGCGATCGAGAGCGCGCTGGCAGTTGGTGCAACTATTTATGCAGTTGATATGTCGAGCCTGGAGGTGGCCGGATCGACAAAACGCCAGAGCGCAGCTTCATTAAAGGAATTTGCAGAAAAGACAGGCGGAAGGTTTATCGCAACCGCCGGTGGACCAGCATTGCGTGATGCATTCACAGGCATTGCCGAAGAGCTTGGACATCAGTACACGATCTCTTATCGTCCAGCGAACAATAAACGCGACGGAAAGTGGCGCGCACTGGAAGTTAAATTGTCGCGCCAGGATCTGACAGTGCGCACTCGTAAAGGCTACCGCGGCCCTAGATAAAGAATTTTTGCCGCAGATTTCAGCAGATAAACGCAAATCTGATCTGCGTTTCTCCGCGAAAATCTGCGGCTAAATCTATCGTGAGGTTTTAGTTAGTGACTTGTCTTTGTGTCGCTCGAAGGCGAGTTCAATCAGCGTCTCAAGCAATCTCGGAAACGACAATCCTGACGCTTCCCACATCTTCGGATAACCCGATACCTCAGTGAGTCCCGGCATCGTGTTCAATTCATTTATTACTAAATCTCCGCCATTGCGCGGCAGAAAGAAGTCGACTCGCGCCAGCCCTGCCCCATCAATCGACTGAAACGCGCGAATCGCCATCCGCTGAATCTTCGTCGTCATCGACTTAGACAAAGGCGCGGGCACGACGAAACTCACGTTGCCAGTACTCGTGTACTTCTCCGTGTAGTCGAGAAACCGCGCTGCCTCGTCATAGACCACATACTCACCCGGCAAGCTTGCTTTCGGTTGATCGTTGCCGAGCACCGCGCACTCGATTTCACGTGCGACCAGTTCTTCCTCGACAATGATCTTCCGATCGTATTCAGCAGCAAGGTCGATAGCGTCAGTCAAAGACTTCTTGTCCTTGGCCCGCGACACACCCACTGACGAGCCAAGGTTCGCCGGCTTAACAAAACACGGCAGGCCGATGTCGTTTGTCACCTTACGTATTACTTTAGCTGGATCGTTTCGCCACTGAGACCGTAGGAACCAAAT
>JAICQI010000199.1 GCA_025937955.1 Pyrinomonadaceae bacterium | reverse complement strand
ACGGATCTCCACCGTATTCAGTCGGAAGAGCAGGTCCTGGCGAAAACGTCCCTGTGCGACTTCAGCGTGCAGATCGGCGTTGGTCGCCGACAGCAAACGCACGTTTACCTTCTGCGTCTTCGAAGATCCGACGCGCTCAAACTCACCAGTCTCCAGCACGCGCAGCAGCTTCGCCTGAAGATTCAGCGGCACGTTTCCAATCTCGTCGAGAAACAGCGTCCCGCCATCGGCGAGCTCGAACCGACCGACGCGATCGCTCTTGGCATCAGTAAACGCTCCGCGCACGTGTCCAAACAACTCGCTCTCAAAAACCCCTTCCGCCAGCGCGCCCGCGTTCAACGAAATCAGCGCCTTGGAACGGCGCGACGAGATCGAGTGAAGCACGCGCGTGATCACTTCCTTGCCGGTGCCGTTCTCGCCAGTGATGAGCACGTTGGCATCCGCCGGACCGATCCGCTCGACGAGATTCAAAACCGACTTCATGGCCGGCGACTCAGCAACGACTTTCGGTATATCACTCGAAGCTTCAGAAACGCTGTCGCGCAGCGCGATATTTTCCGCTTCCAACTTGCGCCCGCGTCGCAATGCTTCGCCGAGCTCGACTTGCGTACGCAAGACAGCCAGGAGGCGTGCGTTGTCCCACGGCTTTTGTATGAAGTCGCGCGCGCCGCGACGCATCGCTTCGACGGCGAGATCGACGCTGCCCCATGCCGTCATGACGACGACAGGAAGCGTCGGGTCGGCGGCGCGGATGCGCGTCAATAAGTCCAAACCTTCGCTGCCGGATGTTGTATCGCGAGCGTAGTTGAGATCGATCAGCACGACGTCGAACTCGTGCGTATCGATGGATTTGAGCACACCTTCGGGCGAGGCAGCGCTCTCAATCTGAAAACGCTCGCCCTTCAGCAACAAACTTAGCGCGGCCAGAACATCGGCCTGATCATCGGCAATTAAAATGCGAGGCATAAGTTTTATAGGTCCGATACGACTTATATGACCTATTCATACCGGAGCGCAACCAGCGGATCCACTTGCGTCGCACGGCGCGCGGGGATCAAGCATGCGAGCAGTGCCGCGCCCAGCGAAACGAGGAGCACTGTAGCGTAAGTCGCAGGGTCGGAAGCTGTGATGCCAAACAGCATGCTCGACATCCAATGCGTCAGCACAAAAGCAGCAGCCAGTCCGAGCGTTGCGCCAATCAGCGTGAGCACCATGCCCGTCCGCAGCACCATGATCAGAATCGCGGGCCGGTGCGCACCCAGCGCCATACGAATTCCGATCTCTTGTGTGCGCACCGTTATGGAATATGAGATCACGCTGTAAATTCCCAACACAGCCAATAACAGCGCCACAGCCGCAAATATACCCAGCAGCAACGTGTTAAACCGGCGCGGCGCAGTCGTCGCGCCGATTACTTCGTCCATCGTCTTTACGCTCGTTAATGGTTGTTGCCGATCGATCGTCGCAACGGCACTGCGAATCGCAGTCGTCAACGCAGCGGACGGCAAAGTACTCCGGACGAATAAATAGCGATGCCGCTGCGGCGATATGACTCGCGACGTGTACCAGTCAGGCTCGGATTGTGAACCGACCGCGCGATGCGGAACGTCTTTCGCGATCCCAATGATCACTATCCAAGGATTGTCCGGACGCGGCAAGCCAAGCGTGATGCGCCGCCCGATCGGATCTTCATTCGGCCAATAGCGCTTCGCCATCTTTTCATTGATGACGGCCACGGGAGTCGCGCCCGGTTGCACATCTTCCGGCTTCATGTCACGACCTTTAACGATAGGAATGCCAAGTGTCTTCAGATAATTAGGACCGACTAGCTGCCAGCCCGCAGACGTGAGATTCGCAGGATCGAGTTGTCGCCCTTCGATCGCAAAAGGATCGCTACCGGCTCTACCACTCAACGGCTGCACCGTACCGAAGCTCGCAGCCTGCACTCCTGGGAGCGACTCAACCTGCTCTACGAGCCGGCGATAAAAGTCTGAAGCGCGATCCGCTTCCTGATAAGCCGCGGCGGAAAGATCGATCTCGACACTCACTAACTCATCCGCAACAATGCCCGGATTCGTTCTTTGCAAGTGCAACAAACTCTTCACCAGCAATCCTGAACCAACGAGCAACAACACCGCCAGGGAGACTTCAGCGATAACGAGACCGTTGCTCCACTTTCGCGAATGTGCCCGACGGACATTCTTTAATGCTTCATTCAGATCGACAGGTCGGGCCGCTACCAGACCGAATCCAACACTAATCACCGCCACAGCCAGAGCCACAAAACCAAACACGCGCGCATCGATACTTACTTCCTGCGCGCGGGGCAAGATCTTCGGACCGAGCACTGCCAACAGCTCAATTCCCCAACTCACAAATACAAGCCCCAGTGCTGCCGCCAGCGTCGCTAAGACTATCCCCTCCACCAGCAACTGCCTGACAATCTGCCAACGACTCGCGCCAAGAGCTACACGTATCGCGAGTTCCTTCTGGCGCTTTGCCGAACGCATCAACAAAAGATTAGCTACGTTGGCGCACGCGATCAGCAGCAGCAACCCGACTGCAAACAGCAGCACCATCAACGCACGCCGAGCACCACCCACGATCTCTTCCTGCAAAGGCGTAACAGTGATGTGCCAGCCGCCATCCTCGCCGTTTGGACCACGATAACCACGCAGCTCGCGCTCGAACCTTCCGGCTAGCGCGTTCATGTGCGCGCGCGACTGCTCCAACGTCACGCCAGGCGCCAGGCGCGCCAGCACGTTCAGAAAATACGGCCCACGACGACTCGCTACCTGATCAGCCGGGTACGTCAGCGGGGCCCAGACGTCCGCCGGTTCTCCCGACGCAAAACTCGGATGAGGAAACTGGAAGCCTGCCGGCATCACGCCCACCACGGTGTAACTCTCACCATCGAGCGAGATCGTTTGATTGATGACGTTGGATTTGCCGGCAAAGCGTCGCTGCAAAAAACTATCACTCAAGACAACAACGCGTTCATCCCCAGCAGTAAACACTCTGCCCGTTGCAGCCTGTGTCTCGAGCATCGGAAAGAGGTTCGCCGAAACGTAAGCGCCGCGAATGCGCTCCGGTTCGCCGCCACTCGAGACGTTGAAACTGTGATTCGCATAAGCAGCTACGGCGTCGAAGACCTGTGTCTGGCGAGCATAATCTTCGTACTCAGCGGCCTTGGCAGGCAGGCGCTCAATGTTGAGGGCGCGGTAATTTCCCCAAACCACTTGCAAGCGGTCTGAGTTTGGAAACGGAAGCGGCCGCAGGAGAACGGCATTAACCACACTGAAGATCGCGGTGCTTGCACCAATTCCCAGCGCAAGCGTAATCACAACCACGGCCGCAAAGCCGGGTTGTTTAAAAACACTCCTCAGTGCATAACGAAGATCCGTCACAAATCCGTGTTTATCCGCGGCTAACTATTCGTACCGCAACGAAATCGTCGGCTCGACTTTCGTCGCACGCCGCCCTGGCAGATAACAAGCCAGCAGCGCCACCGCGATCAGTATCGCCGTGATCGCACCGAACGTCGTCGCATCAGTCGGCTCGACACCGAACAGCATCGTAGCCATGAATCGTGTTACTAAAAACGCACCCGCCAATCCCAACCCAACTCCAATCAACGCGAGCTTCATTCCCTGGCCCAGGATCATCTTGAACACGTCGAGCGGCCTCGCGCCGATCGCCATGCGAATACCGATCTCGTGCGTGCGTTGCGTAACCGAGTAAGACATCACACCGTAAATCCCGACAATCGCCAGCACCAACGCAATGCCCGCAAACAGACTCAGCAGTGTCAACGTAAACCGCTCCCCCTGAACCGACTCAGCACGAATCTCGCCCATCGTGCGCGGATTGTAAATCGGCTGATCCGGGTCGATCTCCTTTACCGCGTTACGCGCCGAGGAAATCAACAGGTTCGGATCCGACGCGCCCTTGATAATGATAGTCATGTCGTCCTGCGGAAGCTGGTTGAAGGGGAAATAGCCCTGCACCCGATCGCTGTTCTGATTCAAACTCTCCATCTTCACGCGACCTACAACACCCAGGACCTCGAGCTTCCGCGCGTCGGAGTCACGTCCTAAACTCACACGCTTCCCAATGGGATCTTCGTTGGGCCAATAACGCCGGGCAAACTCTTCGTCAATCACGATCGAATTCAATCCCGCTACCGAGCGCTCGTTCTCATTCATCTTGCTCAGATCGCGTCCGGCGAGGTGCGAACGATCGTCACGATCATTGAAGACGCGCCCGCGCAGCACCGGAATATTCATCGCTTTGAAGTAGTCAGGCGTGACCAAACAGGCTTCCATCAGTGGTGTCTGCTCGCGTGGCGGAAGCGGTTGCCCGTCGATCACAAACGACGTCTGCCACCCGTTGTTACCAAGCGGTAAACCCGATGCGGCGGCCGCGGATTCGACACCCGGCAGCGAACGAATATTCTCCAGCAGGCGATTGTAGAAAGATCCGCGAACTTCCTGAGTCGCATACTTCTTCTCGGGCAGCGAAATGCTAAAGCTCGTCAACCGGTCGTGCGAAAAGCCCGGATTGACTTGCTGCAGCTTGTAGAAGCTGCGAATCATCAGACCGGCAAAGATCAACACAACGAGAGTGGTAGCGACTTCAGCAACCACCAACGAACTGCGCAGCCAGTTGCGTCCGCTGGTGCCGCGGCCAGTCTCTTTCAACGTCTCGTGTACGTCGACTTCGCCGGCTTGAATCGCTGGAATCAAGCCAAATAGAACGCCGGTAACAAATGAGACGCCAAGTGTAAAAAGCAGTACGACCCAATGGAAACCAATCTCACGCGATCGCGGGATAGCAGTTGGACTCATGTAGAGAATCAGTTGCACTCCCCAGTACGCCAGAAACAGTCCGATGGCGCCGCCAATCATCGAAACCAAAATGCTTTCGGTGAGTAGCTGGCGAGCGATGCGCCAACGACTCGCACCCACTGCCGTGCGTATCGCCATCTCTTTCCTGCGCGCCGTCGCGCGGGCCAGCAACAAGTTGGCGATGTTGGCGCAGGCAATCAGCAAAACGGCTCCAACCACGCCGAAGATGATCCAGAGTGTACGACGTACATCAGCAACAAAGATTTCCGTGAGCGACCGCAGTCTGGGACGTGTTCCCGTGTTGCTGTCGGGATATTGTTTCTCGAGGTTGGCGCCGACATTGTTCATGTCAGCCAAAGCCTGTTCGAACGTTACGCCTGGCTTTAAACGCGCAACACCGTACAAGCCCGGATGATTACCGCGCTGTTGCCAATCCAACTGGCCCGAGAGTTGGCCCACCGGCACCCACATCTCCACGCGGCTCGGATAAAGATAATCTTCCGGCATGATGCCGATCACCGTGTAGCTCTTGCCGTTGAGTGTGATCGGTTGGCCCACAATGTTTTGCCCACCGAAGCGGCGCTGCCACAGGCCGTAACTGAGCACGACCACCGGCGTTCCGCCTGGCTTATCTTCTTCGTTCGTAAATACGCGCCCGTGGAGAGCGTTGACGCGCAACACCGAGAACAGATCGGCAGACACCTGGCCCGTCACGATGCGTTCCGCTTCGCCGGCGCCCGTGAGGTTATAGCTGGCGCGATTGTAGACGCCCATCTTTTCAAACGATTGATTCTGGTTACGCCAGTCAGTGAAGTTCGGGTACGAGATCGACATCTCATCGAGCACGGGGCTCTGCTCGTTCAGAAAGACCAGCCGGTCTGATTCGTCGTAAGGCAGCGGGCGCAACAGCACCGCGTTAACGACGCTAAAGATCGCCGTGTTCGCGCCGATGCCGAGTGCCAGGGCGATGATCACAATGATCGTGATGCCCGGACTCTTCAGCAACATTCTTGCGCCATAACGTATGTCTTGCCAGAGTGTCGATGCCATGCTTGTTCTCCAGTTTATTTAGCCACGGATTTATACGGAGTCCGTGGCTGATTTCATTCGTATCTCAACGCCACGCTCGGCTCTACTTCCGTCGCCCTGCGAGCGGGAATGTAACAGGCGATCAGCGCTACCAGCGCGAGCAGGGTCGTTACACCCGCGAACGTCAACGGATCGATCGCGCTAACCGGGAAATACAGTTCCAGATCGATCAACAAACTCTTCAACAACTGCGTCAGTGCAAACGAAAGTAATAACCCGATACCCAACCCGACGATCACGAGGAACATTCCCTGTCCGATCACCATCCTGAGAATGTCTTTCTGCAACGCACCGAGCGCCATGCGAATGCCGAGTTCACGTGTGCGCTGCGCTACTGAGTAAGAGATGATGCCGTAGATCCCGAGTGTCGCGAGCAGCAACGCCATCACACCGCAACCACCCATCACGACCCCCAGCATGCGAAACGGATAGAGCCCGAAACTAAAATAGTCACCCAACGTTTGCACGTCAGCCACAACAATTTTTGGATCGAGCTCGCGGATGATGTTTCGGACCGGCACGATAAAATTCTTCGGATCGCCGGCAGTATTAACCATCAGCGTCGCAGACTTTCGATTAGTCTGTTGCAGCGCCAGCGAGTAGAAGGGACGTGGCTGTTTCTCCAACGACTGCCACGCGTTATCACGTATCACACCAACGATCTCACATGGCTCTTTAGGGGCACTCCGTATCATCTCTTGTCTGATGAGGTGTTTCCCGAGTGCCGCACCACCCGCGAAATACCTTTGGACAAACGCTTCATTGATTATGGCGACACACGGCGCGCCATCCCGATCCCGCGTCTCAAAATCACGGCCCTGAACGATCGGGTACTTCATGTTCGTGAAGTAATTTGGACCAGCCCAGAAAGCCTTAATCTGCATATCCTCGCCCGCGCCCGGCTTGTATCCTTCAATCTCGATACTCCGGCGTCCATATCCCAAAAGGCCGCCAGGCACCTCGTCAGCCATGCTTGTCGATTGCACACCCGGCAGCGCCGCGACTCGCTCCGACAGTTGCCGGAAAAACTCCTGACTCTTGATCCGGTCGTACTTCGTTTCGTCCAATGTTACCGGCGCCACGAGCATGTTGCTTGAACTAAAACCCAAACTCGTTGGCTTAACTTTATCGAGACTACGCAACACTAAACCGGCACTAACCAAAAGCAGCAAAGAAAAAGCAACCTGGGCCACCACCAGTCCCATTCGCACGCGCGACTTGCGATAGAAGCCCGTGAACAAGCTCGAGTCGTCCTTCAGAACTGTCGAGACGTCGGCCTTCGAGCTATGCAACGCCGGAGCGAGACCAAAGAGTATTCCCGTGATGGTTGCGAAGGTGATCGTGTAGACCACCACACGCCAGTCAAGATGCAGATCGAGAGCGATACGGATTCCTTCCGGCAATGGCGGCATGAACGCAGTAATCAAGTTGAGCAGCCATACGGCCAGCAATATCCCCGCAGCGCCCGCGATTAACGACAGCAGCACGCTCTCAGTCAGTAACTGTCGAATGATTCGAAAACGATTTGCGCCGAGCGCCAGCCGTACGGCGATCTCTTTGCGTCGCGTTACGGCGCGAGCGAGCAGGATGCCGGCGAGATTCATACACGCGATCAGCAGCACCAGATTGACGACTACGAAGAGCAACGCGGCGATGCCGTAGACTGCGGAATATGTATCGGGACGAACGCGCGTTTCGCTTTCAGGAACGACCGTGATTGCCGACTCACGTATGCGTCCTGTTCCTTGATGTTTCTGCATCCACTCTTCGGGATGTGCGGCGCGCATTTCATGAGTCAGCAGGTCGAAACGCGCTCGCGCCTGGTCGATTGACGTGCCGGGTTTGAGGCGGCCAACCATGATAAAGCCCCGGTGACCACGGCCGAGTGATCGTTCACCGCCTGGGTCGATCAAAGGCTTGGTCATCGTTGGAATCCAAATGTCGATGCCCAGGCCCCGGAGCATGCCCATGTATTGCGATGGCGCAATTCCAATTACAGTTAACTGCTTGTCGTTGATGTCAATGGTCTTGCCGATGAGATCGGGATCTGAGTTGAAACGTCGCTGCCATAAGCTGTGGCTGATCACGGCAACCGGATACTTTCCGGGCACCGAGTCTTCTTCGGAAAGAAACGTGCGACCCTTGTGAGCTGGAACACCTAAAACATCAAAATAGTTTCCCGAGACCGTCTCGCCCCAAATCTGCTCGACGCCATCGACGACGCCGAGCTTAAACTGGTAAATGCCATACGCCGCGAGGCCGCTGAGAACTTCGTTCCGATCGCGGAGCTCGACGTAGCTCGGATAAGAAGTGGCGTGGTAAGGATTTTCGCCTTCACCGACGTAGATCTCGACGAGTTGTTCGGGATGCGAAACGGGGCGCGGGCGCAGCAGGATCGAATTGACGAGACTGAATATCGCGGAGTTTGCGCCGATACCAATCGCCAGCGAAACCACGGCTACGACCGTGACGCCCTTACTCTTCCAGAGCATCTTCGCACCATAGCGAAGATCATTAAGAATCGTTTCAATCATATGCGTGTCTCTGTTGCTGCAAGTGTTGGGGCGCAACTCCGTGGCCGCCCGTCGAATAATTCGGCCCGGTCCGGGCGGCCTCGGTGGGCCGCCCCTACAGTTACTTACTCATAGCGTAGAGCCACTAACGGATCGACTTTCGTGGCGCGACGCGCAGGAATGTAACAAGCTAACAACGCTACTGTCGTTAGTACTCCGGCTACAACGACAAACGTCGTCGCATCGTTCGGCGTAACTCCAAACAACAACCCACGAATCAGGCGAGTCAAAAGAAACGCTGCCACCAATCCAATCGCCTCGCCCAAAAGCGCGAGGGTCATGCCCTGCTTCAACACGAGCTT
>JAICQI010000903.1 GCA_025937955.1 Pyrinomonadaceae bacterium | reverse complement strand
TGATTTTTCGCCGGCCAATAGTCCTAATTGTTATGCGACCACAAGCGCGCGGGACTATTGCACGCCACGCGCTTTCCGGGCTCCGGGCAATCGTCTCTTTCATAACCGGCGCGACGGCACGTTTGCAGATGTAACCGCGAGCGCGGGAGTCGATAAAGAGTTTGGGCACGGTTTGGGAGTCGTCACAGCAGACTTCGACGACGATGGCTGGCTGGACATCTATGTAGCCAACGATGGCGATCCCAACCAACTCTGGATCAATCAAAAGAACGGAACATTCAAGAACGAGGCACTGCTCGCCGGCGCCGCTGTGAACCGGGATGGAAAAGCCGAAGCGGGCATGGGGGTTGACGCCGGTGATTTCGACGGCAATGGCACTGACGACATCTTCATCACCCACCTGATGGAAGAGACAAACACTCTCTTCACAAACTTAGGCAAAGCGATCTTTGAAGACCGCACGCGTGAAGCCGGCCTCGGCATGCCGGGACGTCGCTTCACCGGATTTGGCACGTTGTTCTTTGATTATGACAACGACGGCTGGTTGGATCTGCTTGTCGTCAACGGGGCCGTGCAACTGTTGCCCGAGCTGATGAGAAAAGGCGATCCTTTTCCATTGGGCCAGCCCAAGCAGCTCTTTCGCAACCAGGGGAATGGAAACTTTGTTGAAGTGATCGATCAGGCTGGTCCAAACTTTCAACTTCTGGAAGTGAGTCGTGGGGCGGCGTTTGGTGATGTCGATAACGACGGCGATACTGACGTTCTTGTAACCAACAACAACGGGCCAGTCAGGTTGCTGTTGAACGAAGCGGGTAATCCTAATCATTGGTTGGGACTGCGACTCGTCGAAAACACCGGTCGAGACGCGCTTGGCGCCTCGGTGGAAGTCGTCGTGACGAAAAACAAGATGCTGCGGCGGCGAGTGAGAACGGATGGAAGTTATCTATCAGCCAACGACCCGCGCGTGCTCGTCGGTTTAGGAGATGCAACTCGTGTGGAGACGGTGCGTGTGCGTTGGCCTGATGGCGCCACGATCGAGTTGAAGGCGCCGCCGGTTGATCGATACACGACGGTAAAGCAGAAGTGAGCCACAAAAAGGCATATAAGACACAAATACTGCTGCTTCTGATCGCCGTAATTTGGCCGGCGCGAGTAAGTCTTTATGCTCAAAGTGGCGCTCTTCTGCCGCCGCCTAAGCCTACGCTCGTCGCGGTACATTTTCCGGATCTGTCTCAACTCGAAAGCGATGTGAGAAACCAAATCACGTCGCAACAAAACTCCCTCGCAGCGGCAGTCAAAGATCCAGGCGCGAACCTCAGCGCGGCATATGGAGCAATGGGCGAGATTTATCACGCGTATTCGCTGACAGCACCCGCCCGAGAGTGTTACGTGAATGCGAACCGGCTTGCGCCGCAGGACTTTCGCTGGATTTATTTGCTCGCCAAACTGGACCAACTCGAAGGTCGCGTTGACGACGCAATCCGTCGCTTCCGCGAAGTAGTAGCGCTCCAACCACAACTTGTAGCCGCGCAAGTGAATCTCGGGAATATCTACCTGGAACTGAACCGCCTCGAGGATGCCGAGCGTAGTCTTTCTACGGCCCTCAACATTGAGAAACAGAACCCCGCGGCTCATTACGGTTTGGGACAAGTGGCGCTGTCGCGACGACGCTACGCTGACGCAGTAACCCACTTCGAAAGAGCACTCGCGCAGGCGCCGGCGGCAAATCGGATCCATTACGCACTCGCAATGGCCTACCGCGGTTTGCAAAACCCGGAGAAAGCAAAATCGCACCTGTCACAGCAAGGCACGGTTGGTGTGCGCGTAGCGGATCCGCTCATGGCGAGATTAACAGAGCTGGTCCAGAGTGCGCGCGTGTACCTGATTCGTGGGAGGCAAGCGCTGGAAGCAAAGAGGTATGAAGAAGCTGCCGCCGAGTTTCGTAAAGCGATTGCGGCAAATCCGGAAAGCGTGCCGGCGCACGTGAACATGGGAGCGGCGCTCACTCAACTCGGAGATCTAAAAGGAGCAGTTGAAGAATTTGAGAAGACCCTGGTTATCGATCCCAACAACACCAACGCTCATTACAATCTCGCGGTTCTGCTGGCTAACGAAAACAATCACGAGCGCGCGATCGTCCACCTCAAAGCCGTCATAGGAATTAATCCAAACGATCTCGGTGCTCGTCTTCTACTCGTGCAGCAACTAGCGAAGCTCGGACGCTGTGATGAGGCAGCAGCGTTGCAGCAAAAACTGATCGAAGCTGGATATAAGACGACACCGTGCCCATTCAAGTAGCCGCAAAAAGGCACAAAAGGCACAAAAGATTTAATTAAATTC
>JAICQI010000702.1 GCA_025937955.1 Pyrinomonadaceae bacterium | reverse complement strand
TAAAACCGGGCAGTGTTCCTGCAGCGACGGGCGTCTGCACATTTTGAATAACTTTGGTCCCGAATTGGAGGTCGGCGTGGGTTGCGTCGACGCCGGAGTCGATCACCAACACCGAAAAATTACCGGCGCCGGAAACCGGCATTCCGCCGTTCCGCAGTGTCATTGCAGAGTCAGTCTGCACTTTCTGGACACCGCCCAGGACGCGTGCCTGATGCATGTAGTACATCAGGCGGTCGTTCGACCACAGCGATCTGACGGCGGAGTTCGCGGCAAGTGCGCGGACCTGGCCCACGGTCATCGGCTGCGCGACCATCCCCAGCGTTGGGAATGTTTGACCGCCCGTCACGCCCACTGAACGCAGGACGTTAAGGTGCTCTTCGCGCAATCCGTTTGACGACCTGAACGCAACGATCACCATTCCAGCGTCGGCGTCGTTCGCGAGTCCCGCTAGACGGGTGTTGAGCGCCGGGCTGAGCGTCGGGCTTCCAGCTTGCGCCGATTCAGCAGCAGTGAGGGGCGCATTTGGCATAAGCCAAAATCCGGCACCCAACGCAAACAAAAACAGAAATGTGAGCGTCCTTCTTAACAGGTTCCTCTTCTGAAAGTTCACTGTTCTTTGTCTCCTCGATGATCAATTCGGGAAATCAACTGTCAGCGAGGTTAAAGGAAGGGTTTTGAGAAATACTTGAGCAGGAATAGTAAGACTTGAGGCGAACTTGAGGCTGGCGTGTCTCGGGGATTACCACGACGGGCGGCCACGGAGTGCCGCCCCTACAATGGCACTCCGTGGCCGCCCGTCCGCCGTAACGGAATTGTGTGCTCACTATTTCATAAGCTCTGCAAACAAACGCTTTGTTTCTTCGGCTGGCTCGATCCCGAGTTCGGTGTGGAGGGTTTTTTTCATTTTTTCAAAATGTTTCTTGACGGAAGCCGGTTTACCTTGCGCAGCGAACGCTTTCATTGACAGCCGATGCATGTCCTCGCGAAACGGATCGCCTGCCAGGGCTTCGCCCGCGTATCTCAACGCATCGGCCCAGTGTTTTTCGGAAAAGGAGAGCCTTGCGAGAGCGGCAACGACACGTGCCGACTGCTCTGAGTAGAACTGGCGTCTTTCATCGGCCCAATCTTCATAAACGCCAGACATGAATTCTCCACGGTAGATCTTGTGAGCGGATTCGAGACTCGCCCGTTGCTGCGCTGCATCTTTCTCGCGTTTTGCTTTTTCTGCTTCGACGATCCACCGCTCGAATTCTTCTGCGTCGATGGAATATGAAAGCTCGGGATTGAGCTGATACGCGCCGTCGCGAAAGATAAGAAAGTTCTGCTTGAAGGGCTGACGACTATTGAGCGCTTTTCGTATATGCGAGATCGTCGGATGAAAATTCTTCTCAACGGTTTCAAGGTCCTCATCGGGCCAGAATGCCTCGATCAGCACCTCCTTCAGAACGCGTCGATTTTTGCTGGTTGCTATGTAGCAAAAAATGTCTCGTGCCCGCCGCGTGGTCCAGGCATCGGCGGCAAACTGAACGGAGGGATCGCGGAAGATCTCCACCGGGCCAAGCACTCGTATCGTCAAGTCCGTGATAGGAGCAGGCGGCTCTAACTGAGATTGGACGCGCGCCGGCCGCACCGAGCGTTCCGCACTCAGTTCCTCGCGAAGATCTACGGGCAGGCGATCCGCGATGTCTTCATGTCCGAATATCGCCGGATTTCGCCGGATCTCCCGACGCAGCCAGTACTCGTAATCGAAACGATTCGAAAGATCCAGGGCCCGCCGGACCGACTCGATCATGGCTTTCGTGTTTCCCTGAACGAGGTACGTCTCGGCCAGGAGCATCGCTGTTAACGCTTCATCGTAGTACTGATTGTGGCGGTTGAAATAATCGAGCAGTTCACGAAGGTGCACGTCAAGGCCTGCTGAAGTGCCTTCCGCAAGATCAAGTTGATAGCAACGCAGACGCGCCGTGCGAACTCCGTGTTCATTTCCCTGCCGTTCACGTCCCGTGATCAAAGCCTCAAGCAATGCGCGCGCCTTCGGGAGGTCGCCACGCATGGTGAAGAAAGCCGCGCGTTCTTCGTTCAACTCCTTCGACGTGATGTCGATCTCGGCCTCGTCATATGCATTAGCGGCCCGCTCGTAGAATTCCTCAGCGTGAGCGAAGTCGCCTTTCTCACGATAGAAATTCGCATACGCTTCGAATATTTCGCCTCGCAAAAACCGAAGATTATAGAGCTGGCACAGCTCGAGCGAGCGGCTAAGGTGTTTTTCAGTGTCCTCGAATTCGCCGCGGTAAAGATGCAGGCGTGCCACGTTCAAGTGACCAATCGCTTCCTGCGGCAGTTGCTTGTCAGGCTGGCCCTCGCGAAAAATGCGTCTGAACCAGCGCAAAGCCTCGCCAAAATCTCCGCGAAAACCCGGCGCAAGCGCAAGGTTGTGTGTCACGAGACGAACATATTGGTCGTTGCCAAGTTTTTCAGCTAGTTCGAGGGCAATCCTGAATTGCTGTTCCGCTTCGGTCCATTTCCCTTGCACGATCAGGCACAGGCCGCGTGTGTTCGCGCACTTCATGAAGGTTTCCGAAGTATGCGACACGAGAGTTTCGGCACGCTCGATAAGCGAGAACGCCTCGACGTATCGACCGCGGCGACGTGCGAGACTGGCAAGAGAGTGAAGAGCTTCGCCTTCTCCGGTCGAATCCTCAGTTTTGTGTAGAAGCTCGACGGCGCGATTCAGAAGTTTCGACGACTTTTCAATCTCGCCGTGAAGCCGTGCGACCTCAGCCTTATGTAGCAGCGAGCGAGGATATTCCTCCAGCAATTCGTCAGGTATCTGTTCCGCGAATAATCCCAGCGAAGTGAACGCACCGGCGGCGATCCACTCGTTCCCCGTTTCTGCAATCACGCACGCTGCACGCTCGAAGTTTCGCGCTTCAAGCAGGTAGGGCAGCGCCACTTCCCACTTTCTGCTTTTGAGAAAGTGGTCAGCGATCCGGTTCCGTTCTTCGGCGACACGTGCCTGGCCGATATCGGATCGAAGGCGACGGACCAGGAACTCGCGGAAGAGAGGATGGAATCTATATTCCTCGCCGGTCTGACGATCACCGGCAACAGTAAGAAACACGTTCTTCTGTGCGAGCTCGGGGAGGGCCGCCGAGCAGCGCAAATCCGGAAACAGCGTGCTGCAGAGATCGAGCTGTAGCGATTCGAGCAGCGAAAGATCCATTAGCAGCCTCTGCGTATCAGCCGACTCACGCGAAAAAACCTCTTCGGCGAAATAATCGAAGATGGCGCGTTCCGATTGCTGCAGGATGTCATGCAGGTCCAACGCCGCCGGTCCGTTTGGCGAATGCATCTCCTGCTCGGCAACTTGACGTACAAGCTGAAGCGCAGTTATCCATCCCTGCGTTCGCCCGCGATACTCGGCTATCTCTTCGTCTTTCAGCTCGACGTTGAGCGTCTGTTTGAACAGCTCTTTAACTTCGTTGTCTGTGAAAAGAAGATCGTCGCGCGTTATCACCAACGCAGCAGACTGCGTCTGTCGCCGCATAGTC
>JAICQI010000939.1 GCA_025937955.1 Pyrinomonadaceae bacterium | reverse complement strand
TCACGGAATGGCACTCGCGATTGTTCAGACGAAACAAAAGCCGGGCCGGATCGTCTTGAAAGCAAGTTCGGACCATCTGTCGCCCGCTTCGGTTGTGCTCCATTCTCGTTGATTCGTAGTATAGGCACGGACCAACTCGATGCGTCGGATTAATCTCAAGAAAGCGAATGTCGCCAGAGCGGACACGATTCGTTATATCAATCGGCAAATCGTGCTCAACTACGTGCGTGAGAAAGAGCCTATCTCACGTGCCGAGATCTCGCATGAAACAGCTCTTCAGCGCTCAACCGTTTCGCTGATCGTAGATGAACTGAAAACGCGCGGATTAATTTACGAGATCGAAGGTGAATCGACGGGAGGTCGGCCGCCGACGCTGCTTCGTTTGCAGGCTGGCGCGTGCATGGCCATTGGCGCCGACGTGGGTACGGCGCAAACAACGATGGCCGTTGCAGACCTCGCCGGGCGAGTTGTCGAACGGGAAACGTTTACTACCGATCCTGATATAACGGCAACGTTTCGGAAAGTAGTTTCAGTTGTACAGCGATTCACAAAGACCCATCAAAACATTGAGGGCATAGGCGTTTGCGTGCCGGGCCTGGTCGATCCGGAGACCGAAATTCCTCTATTCGTTCCGTACTTCAAATGGCGAAATTGGACCGTGGCTTCCGACCTGACGAAGATCACGGGGCTGCCTGTAACAGTCGACAACGACGCTAACGCCGCAGCCTTAGCGGAACTGTGGTTAGGTCGTCCTGAGATTCGTGATGTGCGCGACTTTATCCTGGTGCTCGTCGAAGATGGGTTGGGAACAGGAATCATCTTCGACGGGCAAGTCTATCAGGGAGTTGCGGGTGGGGCGGGTGAGTTTGGTCACATGACGATCGGCAAGGGTGCTCCGGTCGCGTGCGCTGCGGGGAGTGAAGAGTGTTGGGAAGCGTTTGCATCTGAACGCGCGGCTCTCGCTCGCTACAAGCTACGGCGCCGAGGAGCACCGGGTTCAGACATCACGTTTCTCCAGTTGATCGATAGGGCGTTTGCCGACGACAACGATGCGAAGGAGGCCTTAATCGAAACCGCTTACTATCTGGGTTTGGGAGTCTCAAATTTGACCAAAGGGTTAAGTCCTGAAGCCGTAATTGTCGCCGGTGACATTGCGCGCGCCTGGCCCATCATCTCCGGCGAACTTCGACGAACACTCGCGGCTAACAGCATCTGTAGTGGTTTGCCTTCCACTCCTCTTTTCGCCTCGACTCTGGGTGACTACGCTCGTCTTATGGGGGCGCTTAGTTTGGTGCTCGCCAGGAAATTCAGCCCAGTAGTGCCCGCCTAAAATTCAGATTTTCGTATTCGTTCCTGAAAACTCAAATTGTCTGCAGCGGATCCAAACCCTCGTCCTTCGTGATCTCTTCGAGTTCAGCAACAAAAAGTTAAGATGGGCTGGCTCGTAGAACCGCGGCACTGTCATTGCCTGAAATGCTCCCCGTCTGCGCCCGACGGTTCGGCGACCGGCATAAAAAGAATTGCCTTTGCGATAAAAAACCTTGACAAAGAATTCAGGAGGTAGTACTAAGCCTTCTGCCCGGTCGTGCAACAAACCTCTTATCGTCCGTAACTTTTGAATGAAAGCTTTGAATTGAGTTTGGTTGGAACTCTCTTAATCGTTGGTGTAAAACTTTTGCCTGATCGTCGAACAAAGTCCAAGATGGAAATTCGGAAGAGACTCCAGCAACCTGCGGTTTGAAGTAAATTGTCGAACGCATTCGCGAACTTCCCTGGCTAAGTTCGCTTCACGCTTTTGGTATCGGGCACTGAATTCGAAAGTGATCGTTTAGCTCTGAGTCGTTTAAGTTCCGGGATTTGCTCCGGCGGAGGTGATTATGACTCTAGGAAGCATGCGTGGGTTTTATGCAACGCTTACCCTGACAGTCTTTGTGTTTTCGCTGACAATGCTTGTGAGCGTGCAGCCGGCGTTTTCTCAAACGACCGGCAGTGCCACCCT
>JAICQI010000175.1 GCA_025937955.1 Pyrinomonadaceae bacterium | reverse complement strand
CTATGTTCGGTTGCACAACGGGCCTTTTTAACGAAATCAACGGGCGCTACACGGTTGACGGTTCGACCATCTTTCTAAACCCCTCGCGCGATTTTTGGAAAAACACATATTCGTGCTTCCCGAATTCGAACCGGTCGCAGACTAAGATCCCGACCAAGAAATCGCTGGAATTCGGTTTTAAGACAGATCAATACGGCAAGGATTTCATCTGCCTGAGCGACGCGGGCGTTGAGACTTGCTACAGGCGCGAGAAGGAATAAGAGAGAAGACCGAAAGCATATTTGTTTCTAAGTAAGAGCCAGACTATCCTTCCTGACTTGTCTTGTCTTGCCAAGTGCTCTTAGCCTATTAAGGACTCTACAGAAGTCAGGAAGGGTGGCTTGCCCCGCTCGCCGTACTGCCGCGCTAAGCTGCGCAGCAGTTGCGCTCGACGCCCGCGAGTGGCGAGGTCCGCAGGATACGTACCTGGCCCAGATCGCCACCAAGCGGGTCGGCGAAGCTGCCATTCGGTTCCGGCAGCAACTCCACTGCCAACACACTGATCGGCGACGATTCGGGAAGGCCCGCGGCCAGCAGCGCGGCGCGTATATCATCTCCGGTCCAAAACACTTCTCCCTCGACGAAGAGCGTCTTGCTTCTGGTCCGCGGCCGCCGCGGAAATGCCAATCGCCGCAGATCGATCTGTATGTTTCGTTTCGTGCTGCCATCCGCTTGCATCACGCGAGCGTAAAGCACCGCCCAGATCTCCGTGTTCGGCGGAATCGGAAGCACACTGCGAAGACCTACATACGCTGATGCGAAGGGCGCGCGCACCCTGATGGCGCCATTCGGCTCGGGGATGACCGAGCACGGAAGCTCCGGCGCCGGATGTTGAACGCCTTCGAGCACCAGCGATTCACCAAAGCGTCCCTGTGCAGTGGACCACAACGGATTAGCCGCCGGCCCGCGCTCGTGTCCACAACGAATGTCATACGTGTAGAAGGAGAACAGTTCCGGCGAACCCGGATCAGTGTTCGGCGGCAACGGCACGAGGAAATGACGATCGCTGGTCGGGCTCGCCTCGAGCCGCTGCATGGTTGAAAGTCCGGCCAGATCCTGCACCTGCCCCGGCGTGATTACGCGAACCAGTTCGGGATCCAGCGGAACTCCCTCGACCTCGAGCGGATCGGCAACCGGCTCTACGCCGGGCAGCAACATCGGATCGGGCGTGATCGCCAACGGCTTCACAAACCACGCGTCGCGACGATCGGCCAAAGGCTCTGAAAACTCGATCCAGAGTCGCTTCGTTCGCGATGCAGTCGTCGCATATTCGAACTCGCGGCTGTACGGTGTGAGCGCAATTCCCGCCGCTACCACTTTCGGGACCTGCTTCGGTGGCGTCACGATAGGCAGGCGATTATCGATCGATTGCGTAACTGTGCCACCGCCCTCGAGATTCACGCGCACGTCGTACTTCACCTGAATCTCATACGGAAATCCATCCGGCCCCAGGCGCGGCGACAATGCGTCGATGAAAATCATTCGCGTGAACGAACGTTCGGGGTTCCTTCCTGCCTGCACGTTTATGCTGTTCATCAGTTCGATCGTGCCGACGTCGACTGTCTCATCTACAGCACCGATCGCATCGGGCAAACTTACCGTGCGAGTGATTACGAGTGTCGGGGAACCAGCCCCGCGCCAGGTCCAATCACGATCGATTACCACTTGCACCGCATTGATCCACTGTTCGGCAAGCTCGGCGGGATCTGCAAACTCGATGCTCGAGTTGTCGGGCGCGAGATGGTGCGTCAAACCGGAACAACCAAAAGCTATGCGTTCACCGGTCTGACCCAACATCATTGTTCCGTCCGCGACTAAATCCAACGCCGATGCAAGTCGGCCGAGCAAAGCGGGAGTGGGTTCGTTCTGCGCGACAATCGCACGTATCGGCGCCCTGAGGCCAATCGGATCCGGCCGCAGAAACACGGAACGCAACATGTCCGACGGCGGCATCGGGCGAAGCAGATCGAACTCCGCGGCTTCAGCGGCCACGACGTGCATATCGATCACTTTAGTCGTTCCAACCCGCGCCTTCTGGTTTGCAAAGTACGAGAGATTGTTTCGTCCGATGGCCCGAAGCTCAAGGCGAACGTCGCGGGCCGTGACGAGCTGAATCGCACCGCTAATAGTTCCCTCCGCCCCCAACTGTGACGAGATGTTGAGGTCGTGGTAATGGGCAGCGTCATTCCAGGTGAACGTCAGATCTAGGGGCTGCGTCGGATCGTTCGGGAACGAACGCGTTGTCGTGTACCAATGAACAAATCCATCTCTGTCAGCCGAAGGATCGAATCGGGGCGTACGGACCAGCACGCGAACCTGGACGAACGCTGTGTCAGGATCGTGAATCGTCGGAGCAACGGCGTCAGCCGGTAGGCCGGCATCATTGCCGGCGATCTGGGCCAACAACGAGGCGCGTGCGGTTGCGCCGGCGGTGAACACCGCTTCCGGGTAACCGATTCGCGGCCTGCGTACCCTGATGCTGGGCACGGTCCCATCACCTGCCGGCGTGATCGTGTCAACATCGATCAGGCTCGGTGGCCGGTGACGTTTCATGTGCAGCAGTGTCACGGGCGATTCGCCGACTCGAGATGGATCAGAACCAATGCCTGGACCACCACCAGTGGTGTCAGCCAGCCGCACGCGAAACTCATAGCGACGGCCGTAACGCAGCTCAACATTCTCCGCGTCAACCGGCACGTCGACCTCTACCTGCGCCGGCGGCACCTCCATCAATCGCTGTTCGTCGTTGGTCGAGACTACCAGCGAGCCACCGCGCCACTTAACAAACCACGGCGGCAACCAGAATTGATTGCTGTGCTCGGTTGGCACAACTTCAGACCAACGCTCTTCCAGCGCCGTTCCTAAATCCACACCAAGGTTTAGTGGCGACATCACTTTTGAGAGTGAGGTCCAGTCAGTCGTGCCTTCGCGGCGCACGTCTACGCGATAGCCGAAGACTCCGCGCGGCGCCAGCACCGGATCCTCGCCGTCGGGCGGTGCGCCCAGCGCACGATTCTGTCCCTCGAGAATGTCTTCGTCGTCCCAGGCGAGTTGCACACCTTCGTCGCGGCCGATCGGCGCGCCGTTGCCTTCTTCGTCAAGAATATCGGCGCTGAGCGGCTGCCGTGCGTGAACGATCTTCGAGAAACCGTCGTCGAAACGAACTGCCTCAACGAAAACTTTGTCGAAGTTTCCCAAGGCTGCGGCCGCGCCGGCATTGTCGGAAACCGGAAACACGACGGGGGTGAAGATTGGCCGCGTGTCGCCGGTAGGCAGTTCCGGCACGCGAGTGGCAAATGAACGCATGAATCCCGGCGTTGCAGACGCCTGAGCAAAGTAATCACTCGCAACAGCGAGATCCACCCAGAGCCACCCACCGTGTTCGAGACGCGGTGCGGCGTCGAGTTGAATGTCGAGGTTGTAGATCAGTCCGAGGGCTTCGGCGAGTCTTGGCCGTCGCAGTGAATACGCTAACGCCTCACCCCAGCCGATGACCATCGGCGGCTGAGGCGGCTCCGGCACCGGCGGACAATTCATCAGACAATGATAAGTTTCGTCAATCACAGCCAGCGAAGTGCGCGGCTTAACGAAGGCGAACGATTCTCGATAGCTATGCGGTAAATACTTTCGCAACTGCCTCGTAAGATCGCGTGCCTGCGGTGAAAACGTGTCGGCGGCCGGCGTGTCGGGAATTTCGAGCAGCTCTTTGATCTTGAGAAAGATCGGGCGCGCATTCGGACTGCTTACGGTTGGCAACACTGCCGTCTGGTCCACGAGCGTGCGTTGCGGCAACGCGCCAACCGAATCCGAAATGCTGACACTGAACGTGAGGTTCGCATCGGCGAACGCCGGCACACCAGGCGCAACCACCAATGGGTCCAACGGATTTCCGGTGGGCGTAATCAATAGACGTATCGACAGGATGCGCGTGTTTTGATCCCAACGCTGCAAATACGGCACGAGCGTGAGTTTGTGTGGGGTGGCCATTGGTTAACTCCTATGAAAGCGCTTTAGTGTCGGAAACCGTGTAGCTTGCGCTGATGGAAATGATTAAGAAGATGTCGACGTTGATCTTAACCGAACCGCTGTAATCACATTTCGTTACGCCGGCATCGTCGTAGACCAGGCCCTTGAGCTCAGCGCGGATTTTGACCTTCACAATTACCAGATCAACTCCCGCTTCAAGCGCGACGATACCGCCGTACTTGGTGACATTTGCAATCGCGTCGTAAGTGAGAAGAAAACCGATGCCGAGGAACGCGTAGGCTTTGAATGGTCCAATCTTGCCTTCGACGCCAACGCCGACAAACGCCATCAGGTCGAGCTTCTCCGCGGTAACTGCACCGGAGACAGACGTAAGACTAAACGTGATCTCACCGGCGATAATGATGAAGACTGTAGCCACACCAACAGACAGGACCGGGATTTTACCTTCGAGAT
Source organism: Pyrinomonadaceae bacterium (assembly GCA_025937955.1). Lineage (GTDB taxonomy): Bacteria > Acidobacteriota > Blastocatellia > Pyrinomonadales > Pyrinomonadaceae > PSRF01. The sequence goes on along the minus strand of JAICQI010000175.1, from coordinate 5,027 downwards.
TAGCGCCGAAAGTTGCTGACGCCTTCGCGCCTCCCGTTGCGAGGTCGATGCCGGTGCTTTGCTTTACGAACAAAGTCAGCACAACGCCGCTGCCGGCGGGAAACGTCGCGATCACGGTAGGCGGCGGAACGCTGACCTTAACAAGGACCTCGACTTTGAACTCGTGCTTGGCATTAGTCATGCCGAGATCAACCGGCCCTTGAACACCACGCTGTCCAAAGATCGGAATGTATTGCAGGATCTGTTCGACGTCCTGAAGTAGTAGCGATCGAATTTCCGCAATCTGTGAACGTTGCTCGGTCGATCCGACAACGCGCATCTCCGAACCGGTAAGACGTTCCAGGCCTGAGATGTCGGACCACACTTGTAGTCCCGTAAACTCCGCCTGCCAACGCTCTTCCTCGATGTTCATATTCAACGTGGAAGTGTCGTAGAAGAGACGCGAGCCATGTCCATTAGTACCTGCGATACGCAGCGGTATCGGGTGGCCCAGGATCGAGATCGGCGTAGAAAGCGCAAGCTTGCCCGTGGCCCCGACGTTAAAATGCACCGCGCCGGCTCCAAGTTCGATCGTGTTTGTCGCGGGCGGAAACGCGCCCTTCGAACTTGACCTGGCGAATAGATCCGCCAGCGCAGGCTTGTGTCCGGTTTGGATCCGCGGCGGAGACGACGCTGGTACAAACGGACGCGGAAACAAGAATGCGTGCGTCGGCGTGCTTTGCAGCAGCCCGTAATCGTTAGCAGGCGCAGCAGGAACCAGAAGATCCGCGGCGTCCGCAAGGCGATAGTCACCGGCGACTCCGGCGAGGGGCGGCTCGGTGAATACCGTGTCGTTCGCAGGGAATTGCACTGGATATCGGCGAATAACCGGGACACCGCGGTTCTCTGCGACGGGCACCGCTTCACCGCCGTTCACAGGCACGTTTGCGACGGGCCGGACTACGACCGACCACGCGCCAGTTTCTGGAAGACGTGGAACACCCCGCACTGTCGCCACGAACAACGGCGTGCCTGTCTCGTCCGCCAGTCCCACTTCAACGCGTTGTGCACGGAACGGCAGACCGCTGCCGCCGAAGTCCATCCACGTATCGATTGGTCCGCCGATCGGACCTTGCTGTTCGATTAGCGCCTTGATGGCGTTCGCAGACGCTGGTGCTCCGTTGGGCTGTGTTTGGAGGTAACCAAGTATTCCGACCGCACTTGTTCTGCCGGGCACACCTTCGAGCGCGAGATCAGCGTCGAAGTAGTAAGGAATCAGGGTAGCGCCGCTGGCCGAGAAGGGTTCTCCGGGCGCCGGGCGAATCGTGCGCACGTTGAATAGACCGCGAAATACACCAGCGTCAAACTTGTAAGGCGCGATGAGGATAAGGTTTGGGTTGACAAGTGGATCGATATATCGATAGTCAAAGATGCCAGGCGTGAAAGCCTGCCAGCCACTATCGCGACGGATCACGCCGCCACCCGGACGGCGCTCGATCGTGATCGATCGCGTGACGCGAATGCCCCACGGATGAAGAACGCTGTTGACCTTGATAACTTCAAGCAAGGTTCTTCCGATCATCAGTTGAAACTGAACTTTCGCGGCTTCAGCAAACGCAGCGAAGGGATTGTTCCAGTCGCTGAAGTTTGAACCGCCGTAACCGGAAAGATCGATGCGCTTGACCGGAACGCGAGGACGCGACGCCATGTCGTCATTGAAGACTTTTTCCACACTGCCTAACGGATCTCCGGTCGATCCGAGCACTGAGATTCCGAGTGGCGCGCCGCTGGGCAGATCGACCCCATTAAGCAACTGGCGCATCACGCCATTGAAAGTTGGTGAGAGGCCTCCGTTGTCGGGACGGCCACCGTCGGCGTGCGCCGTAATCTGAATGCCACCTCTCGATTGCTCCGATGGAAATACCGGTCGTGTGAGCCGGTAGAGATCGGCGCGGCGCGGCGGCGTATCGTTTGGTTGTAACTGGATCGCGGCTATCAGCCCAAACGGGAAAGTGGTGCGAATGCCAACAGGGATTCCATCCCGGTAGGCCTCGAAGGTGCCTTTTAAAGCGAACTCCGGAATGATGGGCATTAACTTCTGGGAGCGCGCGCCGATGCGTGTGGCTCCGCCGTCTGTTGCCGAGGCAAGCGGTGTGGGAAACCAACCCATCGTCATGATGTCCTGGTCCGCATCCAGCGTACGGACGGGTTCCCACTGCACCTGGGGAAGCGTGACGACGTTCATGGCGCCGACCTGCGATTGGACCGCGAGACCGGAAACTGAAAATGCTCCGAACTGCGTCGTTGAAACACCTGGAACTTGATTTGACCGTCCGCCGACAGCGACGCCGAGGAGATCCTGATTTGTCGAAACGTCGAGCAACGTAAGCAATGGCGTTGGACCGATTATTTCACGTGTGAATCGATCGATGAGCTGAACGCTTTTCGAATCTTCCGCCTGAGCAGTCCCGACGCGCTGGGGACGACCGTGTTGCTCGAATGCCTGTGCAGTTTTCCAGTCCGCCGCCTCTCTTTCGTTAAAGGTGAGTTGATCCTGCTCGACCTGTGTAAGGCCCACATCCGGCTGAACTCTCGGCGGTGGAAATGGACGTGGCTCGTTTGGCGACGTTTGTCGTCCTTGAAGTGCAACGTTGGTGACAAGATCACCCTGGAAACTCACTCCGACTCGTTCCGGACCATTCCACTCCACTGTGGCAATCAACAGCGACAGCGGAATACCGCGATCAAACCGCGGCGCGCGAATCGTGGCGTTCGAAACGTAAGGGTCAGGTAAGGTAGGCGCCCAGGCAAAAGCGGCGAATGTAATTTGGGTCGTGCCAATGTCAACTTGGAGGCCGTTTATGAGGTCGCCTTTGACGACGATGAAAGCTGGTCCAGTGGTCCAGACGAGTGCGTTAGATAACGCAAACTGGTGAACGGCATTATCAGCTTGCATAAAGGCGCCAATGAATGCCGTGATAGTGTCCTTAAACTTCTTCAGCATCAGAACACTGTTCCCACCCGCACCGGGAACGGGCGCTCCATCCGTCGTCACGGGACGATCGAGGGCAGCCTGAGCTCGCCCGCTGACCAGGAACATTTCACCGTCGACAACGTGGCAGCTATATAACAATGCGAATGTATCGCTGTACGTTTGCCGCCACGGCAGTCGTTTGCTGCTGCCGCTGAGGGCCCACAAATCGATGGTATGAGTGACTGGAGGAGTAAGCGCCGCATTCGGCGCTGCCACGATCCTTGCGCCTGCCGGTGCGACTTCAATCCACGCGTCTTTAACCTGATGAAAGCGGCGATCCGAGGCGTACCACTGAGCGGAGAGTTCGTCTGCTTGCAGCAGCCAGGTTGCGCCGTGAGCAGCTTCACCGAGGATCGAGGGATCTGCTGCAACCACCACCGGCAAACCCAGACCGGCATTGGTTATGTTTGCTTTGCCCTCAAAACGTACGAGATCATCACCGATAGGATCGGCGTCGAATTTTGGCGGGTTTACATCGTAGCCAAGGGCAACGGTAAATAGAGTCGGGACGAAGGTCCAAGTTCCGTTGGACGTATCGAAGTTGAACTCCTGTCCCCATGCCTCCGCACTTCCCGGCCCGCCTTTCGCTGTGGATGATCCTGAATCAAACTTGAATGAGAGAGAGTCAGGCAGAACCACTTTTGTGTTGGCGGCAGTACACGCGCCGTCGACGGGCGTTACCGTGTCGTTAGCGAGTTTGAGACTCAGAGTGCCCTTGGGCGGTGGAACGATCTCGACGATGTTGTTGTTGAAAGTCGAGTTCTGGCTCAGTTTTAAGGTGCCGCCTGAGACTTTTATGCCGACGTAAGCTGAAAGAGGCAAAGCACCACTGATGAGATTACCGCGAATCCAGACTGTTCCGGCATCAATTTCGATCGTCGTGGTGGTGGCGGCAATGGTTGGATTGCGGGCCTTGGAGAAGACGAATGCCGGAGCAGCCACGTTCTTCTCTCTGACTTCAAGGCGGGTCGCTAACAAGAAAACGTCGAACCAGATGTTGATACCGGCGGCCGTCATAAACGGCCCGAGGCGCTCTGAAGGAGCGAGCCCCGAGAGATTATCGACGAGAGTGCCCGAGGCCAGGATTTCGCGTTCGTCTCGTCGTGCGATATGAACGACTTCCTGGGGAAGTTCAGGCTCCTTGCCCTCTTCGACGCTTTTGAGCAACTCAGCTTTGAGCGCTTCCGGTACAACTTTGTGAAGGCGCGATTCAGCGATGGGAATTTTGGTGCGGTGTTTGTCACGCAGCCCTTTCCGAGCGACAGAAGTCAGCACCGAGCGTAAACGCTTCGCATCAGCTTCATTGCGAGCCTCAGTGATGTCCGCGGTTAAATTAACAAGCGACTCTATTATCGAGCGATCGTCATCAATCGGATCTGACATGAGGACCTCCATGGGCTGACCGGAATAGGGGGAATGTGTGGGTCACCTAAACTTAATGATCGTTGGCCGCAAAATGTTTCTATGGAAAAAATATTTCTCGCGCAAAGATCGAGCAATTTTCACTCCAGCCTTCCACCGAGACTCCGAATTTGGAAACTTCCATTGCCGGAAATGGAAATCGGAAGTTAACACTTGCCGAAAGTTCAAATCTTTTGTTTGCATCGAGACACAAATTATTCTGCCTAGAATCAACTTAGAGGCGAAAGATCCCTGGAACCATCCTAATCAGCACGTTGCTGTATAAACCATCTCACATTGGGCTCAGATAAAACTGGGAACTCAAAAACCGAAAATCTCTATTAATTCGTGTAGGGAGACACGTGAGGGTTACACTTCGATATGCGCACACCATCGAGTAGCTTGCTGCTGCGTGATAGTTTTCAACTCGTTACTGCGTCATCGAGAATTGATGTTGGTTTTTACATACATTTGACGCGTTGCGTATTACAACAACCGTGATCTAAGCAAGTTAAGCACTCAACGAATTCACAGTCCTGCTTTAGGCCATTAATAACGCCTATTCTCAATCTCGGTACATCCAGAGAGCACTATCGCTGCGTGGCACATAGAT
>JAICQI010000498.1 GCA_025937955.1 Pyrinomonadaceae bacterium | reverse complement strand
TAGCAGTGATCGTGAAGCTCCACGGGGCAAGCCCGTGGCATCTATGGTGATTGTCACTTGAAGTTCCGTTATTCAAAATTCAATGGTTTCGACGTCTCCTCCATCAACCTGGGCGAGTTGATGGATAGCATGTCTGATGCACTGCTCGATTCCGGGTACGACGACGATTACTACTGGACTCGCCAACGTAAATCCAACGACACATCACTCGACGCCCTGCGCCGCGCGCTGTTGCAGGCGCTGATGGACCAGGGCCTCGTGAATGAGCAACAGATTCGCGAGATGATCGCGCAAAACGAAGGCAAGTTTCGCGGGTCGTTGCTCGAGGAATTGCTGAATCAACTGATCGAGCGACTTGTCGAAGAAGGCTACCTAACGCTTCACCAAGAACAGCCACGCCAAGCCGAAGGCCAACGCGGCACGCCGGGTCCAGGCGAAGTTTCCGAACCATTACCGCGCAACGTTCGCTTCGAAGTCACTGAAAAAGGTCTCGATTTTCTCGGTTACAAAACGCTTCGAAATCTGCTCGGAAGTTTCGGCAAGAGCGCCGCAGGACGCCACGATACAGTGTATCTTTCAACCGGCGTCGAAGCCGCGGCGGCGAGCAAACGTTACGAGTTTGGCGATACGATCAACCTCGACGTCAACACGACTTTGCTCTCCGCAATTCAGCGCGAAGGTTTGACCGTCCCGCTCAATCTCGAATACCGCGATTTGCACGTTCACCAGTGTGATTACCAATCGTCGTGCGCGACTGTGGTCATGCTCGACTGTTCTCACTCGATGATCCTCTACGGCGAGGATCGATTTACGCCGGCGAAGAAAGTTGCACTGGCGATGTCGCACCTGATACGCACGCAGTATCCCGGCGACTCACTCAAAGTGGTCCTATTTCACGATGGCGCGGAAGAGCTGCCGCTCGCCAGGTTAGCAACAACGCAAGTCGGCCCATATCACACAAACACCGCTGAAGGTCTGCGTCTCTCGCGTCGCCTGCTGCAGGCGCAGCGCAAAGAAATGAAGCAGATCGTGATGGTGACTGACGGCAAGCCTACTGCCTGTTTTTTACAAGGTTCCATGGGCGCCACCAAACGAACCAGCCCTGCGACCGGCAATCGCCGCCTTTACAAGAATTCGATGGGCGGCGATCCTTTCGTTATGGCCGAGACTTTCAAGGAAGTACAGGCCTGTCGCAAAGCCGGCATAATGATCAATACATTCATGCTGGCGAGCGACTTTTACCTCGTCGACTTCGTAAAACAAATGAGCGCCATGACTAATGGCAAGGCTTACTTCGCCAATCCCGCAAACCTTTCTCAGTTTGTATTGATAGATTTTCTGCGACGCAGGACCCGACGAGTCAGATAGTTGCCACAAGATTTCACGCATGAACACGAAGCGGGCCAATTTGTTGTCGCGCGGCAATCGCGTTATCTTGCCCTATCTAATCCTCGTCCTGGGGTTCTGCTTTACCCTGCTCGTCTATTACTACTTCTCTAAACTCACCCGGGAACAAGACCGCATCAGCTTCGATCGAACCGTCCAGGAAATCCAGGACCAGATACGGCTTAGAATTGCGACCTCAATTACCTTGTTGCACTCCGGCACCGGTCTATTCGCGGCCAGTGATGCCGTCACCACTCGGGAGTTCGATCGCTTCGTCCAACAGATGGACCTGGAGAAGAACTATCCCGGTGTCCTCGGCGTAGGTTTCTCGCGACGATTTTCGGCCGCCGAAAAAGATGCCGTCATTGCCGATATGGAACGTCAACGCATTGCGGGTTTCCACATATGGCCCTCAGATCCTCCACGCAATGAATACAACGCAATTCTATATCTGCAGCCGGCAACCGAACCGAACAAGAAAGCCATTGGATATGACATGGGAACCGAGGCTGTTCGCCGCCAGGCGATGGATGCGGCGCGCGACTCCGGTGAGCCAACGGCATCCGGGCGCGTCATCCTGGTCCAGGGACGAGAAGGCTTTCTCATCTACGTGCCTGTTTATCGAAAGGGCGCACAGCTTGATACCGTATCGCAACGACGGCAGGCTCTGATCGGATTTGTTTACAGCCCTTTCAGAGCTCGTGAATTCCTCGCGGATATCAAACGAGCGAAGGGCTACGATGTAAGCTTTCAGATCTACGACGGCGCGGTGAAGGAGGAGAATCTATTAAGCCCTACTGATTCTGAAGCTTCAGGTAAACCGCTGTTCTCCGATCAGGAACCTCTTGACGTAGCTGGTCACCAATGGACCGTGCTTTACATGACGAAACCTTCTTTCGAGAAGCGATCGGGCGGATCGCTTCCCAAGTACACGTTGATCGTCGGTGGGCTGCTCAGTTTTCTGTTTTTTGGTGTGACGCGCGCAGAGGTTCAGGCACGCTCACGCGCCGAACGCTCGGCGGAGGAAGTCAAGAAGTCAGAGACCACGATCCGCAAGACCCTCAACGAGCGCGAGCGCGCTGAAACAGCGTTGCGCGAAACGTCCGAAGCTTTGCGCGATGCGGATCAACGCGCATTGCTTGAATATGAACGCCTGCTCGTGAGAATCAAGGCACTGGCCCAGGCGCTTGGGTTCGCACGCGAGATGAATGAGATCTTCCGCGCGTTGCGCGAATTCACGAACGTTTCGGTTCCGTGTAACGGGTTCTTTGTTTCACTTTACGATTCGGTTCGTGATGTTCGCACTGCGTGTTACGGATGGGCCGACGGCAATGAGCTGAACGTTTCTGAGTTGCCGCCAATGCCGGTGATGACATCGTCTGGCCCAAACAGCCGTGCCGTGCGCACTGGTGAAGTGATCATCACAAACGATTACATGCGCAATCAAACCATGGGCGTCATAGTTGGTCCCGATAACGGGCTGCGTCCTGACTCTTCCATGGCGGTGCCAATGGCGGTGATGGGCCGGATCATCGGCACGATCGAGGTCCAGAGTTATGAGAAAAACGCTTATCGTCCGGAGCACGTTACGGCGATGAGTATGGCGGCGAATCTCACGGCTGTCGCATTCGAGAATGTGCGACTGCTCAAACTCGAACGCACCGCGCGCGAAGCCGCGGAAGAATCGAATCGTTTGAAGGATGAGTTTCTCGCGACCGTTTCTCACGAGCTGCGCACTCCCCTGACGGCGATACTCGGGTGGTCCAGGTTGCTCGAAGGCGGCTCGCTCGACGATTCGGTGGTCCAACAGGCAGTCGAAACGATCGGGCGTAATGCGAAGGCGCAGGCGCAGATTGTCGACGACATCCTCGACGTTTCGCGCATCATCACCGGCAACCTCTACCTCGATCTGCACCCGTTGGAAGTGGTGCCGGTGGTGGAGAATGCGATCAACGTCGTGCGCCCGACTGCCGACGCGAAGGGCATCCGTGTCGAGACCTATTTCGATTCGAGGCCCGCAGTGATTTCCGGTGATGCAAACAGGCTCCAGCAAGTGGTCTGGAATCTGTTGTCGAATGCGGTGAAGTTTACTGAGAGTGGCGGGCGCGTGTGTGTGAAGGTGACGCAGTCTGGCGGCGCTGTGGAAGTCACTGTTTCGGATACCGGGCAGGGCATTGACAAGGAGTTTTTGCCGTACGTCTTCGATCGATTTCGTCAGGCCGACAGCACCACGACTCGCCAGCACGGCGGGCTCGGACTCGGGCTTGCGATCGCGCGGCATCTGGTGGAAATACATGGCGGAACGATCCGGGGTGAGAGTGCGGGGAGAGGCCAGGGAGCGTCTTTTACTATCAGGCTTCCGTTGCTGGAGGCGGCGGTTAGCGCAACCAATGCGAATCAGAAGCCGGCGCGCGTTACGCAACTGTTATCCGGTGTGAATGTGTTGCTAGTCGACGACGATTCTGACACGCTCAAGCTCATGGAAACGGCGCTGAAAAGAAGACAGGCGAACGTGACTGCAGTCTCTTCAGCGGGCGAGGCGATTCAGGCGATCTCGAAGCGCCGGCCGGACGTATTAGTGTCGGATATTGCGATGCCGGACGAAGATGGCTACGGGCTGATTGAAAAGGTGCGAATGTTGGAGAATGGGGAGTCGCAAGGGATTCCGGCAGTAGCGATCACCGCGTATGCTAAGGATGAGGATCGGGAACGCGCGCTATCGGCCGGATTTCAGATCTACCTGGCCAAACCGGTGGAACTGACGGAACTGATATCTGTCGTCGCCCGCGCCGCCAAAAGAGATTTTTGAAACGTGAACTTGAACAAGTCAGGAAGAGGCCTTCCTGACTTGTTAGGAATGATGTTGTATTAAATAGTTATGACGCTCGCTCGCATTGACGATATACAGATGGCTTACACCGATAGCGGGATCGGTCGTCCAGTCGTGCTTATTCATGGCTATCCATTCAATCGCACGCTGTGGAATGAGCAGGTCGCGGCGCTGAGTACGAGTTATCGCGTCATCGCACCCGATCTGCGTGGCTTTGGCGAGAGCGATGCTTCAGATGGATCAGCCACGATGAACCGCATGGCGCAGGACGTTGCGCTCTTGCTGAACCATCTCGGCATCACGCGTGCGACGATCGCCGGTTTATCCATGGGCGGCTACGTGGCGCTGGCGTTTTACAAACAGTTACCATCGCGCGTGCGCTCGTTGATTTTGGCCGACACACGCGCGCAAGCCGATACCGAAGAGGCAAAACAAACTCGCGCGCAGCACGCTGAAAAGGCATTGACCGAAGGCATGGCCGGCATCGCCGATATCATGTTACCCAAGCTGCTCACGCCCGAGACAGTGAGCAAGCGTCCCGAGGTCGTGAAGCGCGTGCGCGACATGATGTTGAAAACCAAACCTGAAGGGGCGGCAGCCGCACTGCGCGGCATGGCCGAACGTGAGGACCAAACGGATCTACTTCCGAAGATCTCCGTACCGACATTGATTCTCGTCGGCGCCGAAGACGCGATCACGCCCGTGGCTGATAGTGAGAAGATGCATCATGCAATCGCGGGCTCGCGTTTGGTAGT
>JAICQI010000807.1 GCA_025937955.1 Pyrinomonadaceae bacterium | reverse complement strand
GAAGGAATGGGCTTCAAAACGCGGAATCAAGGTCAGCGCATCACCTTTAGCTTCGAGGGTTCGATCCAGCGCGGTGCGCACGACCGCCCGCTCGAAGATCATGTCTGCATCAGTCGCCAGAATCCATTCGCCGCGAGCGTGATCCAATGCTTGCTGCATAGCGTAAGGTTTACCGAGCCATCCGGCCGGCAGCTCCTCACCTTCAATCACGCGGAGTCGCTCATCAGTCTTAGCGAGTCTCGCCAAAATCGCTCCAGTTTCATCAGTCGAACGGTCATTAACAGCGATGACCTCAAACCTTCCATAGTCCTGAGCGAGAATTGAGCGAATGCAGTGCTCGAGCACGCGATGCTGTTCGTTGCGGGCGGGAACTAAAATCGATATCAGTGGCGCATCACTCGCTGTCAAGCGCAGATTGTTCGTCGCTACAAGAGATCTTTGGCGAGATTGACCGTGAACCGTAATAACGACAATCACGAGCCAGGCAAAAGCAACAAACCAAAGCGCTATAGTAAGTATCGTCAACACGGATAATTAGAACTGGGCGCCCAAACTCAAAGTGCGTCACTGCCGGTCGAACCGCAGATTCCGCACCCTGCCTGAAGTCAAGCGAAATCCCGTGATGCGCTTTTCACTGTTTCGCGTGAACTGCACCGACTGGAAAAACCACCGGTTGCTTGAAAACAGATCGCCATCGAGCTCCGTTAACGGAATATCGTCGTGGCGGCGGTGCTGGGCCACGAGTTTTCCTTCTTTTACAACCAGCGTGTAGCTTGTGCCGAGCTCAGGACTGTAGTAGTCGCCGGTAAATTGAGTTAGTTGCTCCGCTGGTGCGGGCGCGTTCAGCCGTTTCGCCGACAGGTTTTGGCTGGCATTCTTCATCGCGAATCGAACGACGTTCCCTTTTTCATCACGTTCGAAAGTTATCTCTGAGTTGCCTGCATTCACGAAAAAGGCAGTGTCAGATTGCGGAATCAATTCAGACTTTGGTTGTCCCGCGGCCTGTCCCATCAATTTGTTGTCTTCTTTGGTGATCGTTACCAGCGTCCGGCCGTCGAGCAGGTATCTTCCGGCATAGATGTCAAAAAGTGCGGGATCAACTTTCACCGCTGTTCGTTCGGCAGATGCTGGTTTGGGCGGCTCGGCCGCCAGCTTATCGGCGAGATAGATATCCGCTATTTTCGTCGCCATTTGATTGGGATTGAGCGAACCGAAATTGCTCAACACCGCCACACCAAACCGCTGTTCGGGAAACCAGACGACATAGCTTCGGTAAGCAGCATCTCCGCCCGCGTGACCAACAGTATTCAATCCGCGGTATGGACCAATGCTCAACCCGAAAGCGTAGTTAAGCTGCTTGCCACCGTTCAAGACACCTTGCTGCTGCATCTGTTTGATAACGTCCGCGCCGCCAATCTTCTTATCCTCAAAATTAATTACCCAGCGCGCCAGATCTTCAGCGGTGGTAAAGAGACTCGTCGCTCCGACGTTTGCGTAATTCAGCGGCGCAGCTTTAAGCCCTCCGCCTGGGCCGGCGGACGAATACGAGTAAGCTCGGTTCTTGACTATTTCCTCGTGGTCATCATGAAAGTGAGTGTCAGTCATGCCGAGGGGCTTGAAGATATTTGCTGCGGTGTAATCGCGAAACGACTGACCGCTTACTCTTTCGACAATCACCGCAAGCAAGGTATAACCGGTGTTTGAGTAAAGGTTCTCAGCACCCGGATCAAAGTTAAGCTCTTTCTGATGCCGGACCATCTTCATGATGTGCTCTTTCGTGATCACATCGTCCAGCCGCCATCCGGCCATGCCCAGTAAAGTCCATTGATCGCGCAGTCCGCTGGTGTGGTGGATCAGATGGCGAATCGTGATCTTTTTGCCGAAGTCAGGCACTTCCGGCAAGTGCTTGCGAATGTCGTCGTCCAGCGAAAGTTTTCCCTGGTTTGCCAACAACGTGATGGCGAAAGCGGTAAACTGTTTTGAAACGGACGCGACATGAAACACAGTTTGGGGTGTGATGGGAATGTTGTATTCCAGATTGGCGCTTCCATAGCCGCGTTTATAGACGACGGCGCCGTCCTTGATAACGGCAATTGCCGCTCCGGGTGATTCAGGTTTGTCCCACGTCGCAAACAACTGATCGACTTTCTTCGTCCGCGGATCTGCGCCGTTTTGTGCGGGAGCTGTCGTGGCCAGCCAACAGCACAGAAGTACAAAGGCCAGGGGCAATCGGATTCTCATTTATCCACCTCCGGGGTTTGAGGCAACGCAATGTGCGCCACTAATAAACCTTAAACGAGGCGATTGCAAGTAAAAGTTCCCGATCGCGAATGGCTGCCTGGCTCCTTGGCGACGATATAAATTTGAGCAGAGCCTTGTTGAACTGTTTCGGTTTCTCGACGGGAGGGTGGTGGCTGGCTCCTTTGATGACGAACATGCGAGCGTGGGGAATTTTCTTCGCGAGCATGAGAGCGATGATTTTCAGACCCTGTGCGTCACGGCTTCCGATAACGATAAGCGTCGGAGCGTTAATGCTTGCTAGTCGTTCGATGGTGGGCGGCTCTGGATACTTCAGAAAGCCGGGGCGAAAGGTGGGGATGGCCTTGAAGTTGTCCAGCAGCATTTGTCGCAAGCGCGTGTAAGTTACTGTGCCGGGATGGACCCCGTTGTAGACGTCCGATTGCATCGTGATTTTGACGAAGGTTTCCAGGTCGCCTCGTAACGCGGCCTCCCATGCTGATATCTGATCCTTTCCTGGCTGTTGCTTGTCACCGCGCAATCCTGAACCCACGAGGACGAGTCGATCGACCCTTTCGGGGTATTCGAGTGTGAAGTCAGCTGCGACAATCCCACCGAGCGACAGACCGACAATTGTCGCGCGATCAATCTTGAGGAACTCCAGCAGGGCGCGCAGGTCTTCAATGTGAG
>JAICQI010000203.1 GCA_025937955.1 Pyrinomonadaceae bacterium | reverse complement strand
GATGTTGCTCGCGCTCGTCGGTCTTCTCGCAACGGCGATTCCCGCTCGCCGCGCAACGAAAGTCGATCCGCTGGTGGCGCTGAGATACGAGTAGCGAAGTTAACTTCCGTAACTATGAAAATCGTCATTCTTGGTCTATTGCTCACATCTTTCGCCTTTCAACAGCAGGCGCCGATGTTTGTCTCCAACAATCCACAGTCAATTTATGCGGCAGATCCGACTGACTCATGGAATCGAATCTTCCGCGCGTTGTTTATGCGAACTGTAAAGGCTCGCGTGTCAGACGCTTTTCCCGAAGGTGCTCCTTTCAGTCCGTTTCACATCAGAATGGGCTCCTTCTCGATACGTCTTAGTAAAGAGAAGATTAGTCGAACGGAGATCGGCGACCGCGCGATCGAACCGCTTTACCCAACCTTCTTGACTGCCACAGGACCTTTACAGGTTTTCTCTGAGCCACTCTTCACTGAATTAGCTGCTGCCCTTCGTGAAGCAATCAATGAAACGAAGACGCGATCGCCGATTGAGCGCGCGCTGATGCAGGCCGACGTTTGGGCGGCTTACGACATCTTGTATTCAATGCGCGATGCAGTAAGTCCCGAACGCAGTACAAAGCTTCTCAGTCTCTTGCGACAGTTCTTGCGAAAGCTGGCGTTATCGAGTGATGAGATCAAATCACTCAAGAGTAACTACGTCGCCGTAGCCAGTCTGCCGAATCTGTTTTCAACAGACAGCGGATGGCTTGAAATCGAGTTGCTGCCTGATCGTCATCACGACTTCGTGGCGAGTTATCGTCGTGCTGCACGAGTATTTGTGAAGCCGCGAACACCACCGGCGGACGCGGGCCAATTCGTGGAAAGCCTCAAGCATAATCAACACCACGATCGAGTGGAGGCCGTCGCGCTTGTTGTGCAGAACTTGTTGATCGATACATCGGGTCGAGTCGTTCCTTCACCGTTGTTTAGCGATGTTCAGTTCCGGTTTTTCAAAAACGACGCAACGACTGGTGTTACTTCCGCGGAACCGCAACAGTTTGAGTTGAGCCGAAGAAAGTTATTGACGGAACCGGTGTCAGGCGGGTTCGTCGAGTTTGCTGCCACATACCTGAGCGGTGCGGGAAATGATTATGATTTTGCCACGCCCATTGAAGATGCTGAGGCGCCAGTACTGGTGCCGTTGCGTAGTCGTTGTACACAATGTCACAACCGTTCGCTAACGACGATGATGACTTACTCGATCCATTACTTTCCACCCGTTCCCACCGTCAGGATTCTGAGATCGTCGGATCAAGAGCGCGCATTTCACGTCGCGCGGCGTAAAGAAGATCGCGACGATTTCAAATCATTATTCCGAGCGCAATAGGTTTTGAGATGCCACGGGCTTGCCAGAAGCATTAGCCACAAAAAGGCACAAAAAACACAAAATGTTATTGAGTTGAAGTTCTAAATTCATTAGTTCGTTCTGTGCTTTTGTGCCTTTTGTGGCTCCAATCATCATCAGCCCCGCCACGTTGAGAGGTACCAGACGTTTCCGAATTCGTCGTTGACCCAGGCGTTGCGATCGCCGTAGGGCTGGTTTGTGGGCTCCAGGGCTGATGTGGCGCCGGCGCTGAGCGCTTGCCTGTACGCTGCGTCCACGTCTTCTACGTACATATAAATCGCCGAGGGCATCGGTTGCCATTGATCGTGTGCTTCGCCCATCTCGACGATCGAATCACCAAGCCGCACTTTTGCGTGATACACAAAACCATGCTCCGACTGGTGTTGCTCGATCACCTCCCCGTCAAACGCCCGCTGCAAGAAGTCGATGAACTTCGACGCGCCGACTGGATGGAAGTAAACCGTGACCATATGAAGATCCTGAATCGGAGTTTGATCGAAACGGGTGGCGATGTACCACTCGTTACCACCAATGTCTTTAATCCCCGCGACGCGTTCGCCGTATGCCTGGTCCGAGGGCGGCACCAAAGAAGTGGCCCCAGCCTCAACCGCGCGGGCATAAACCTCATCCACATTCGAAACGTACAAATGAATCGCAGCCGGGCGCGCATCGAAAGTTGGACCACCGCCAATCATCACCACTGAGTCACCTATCTTCACCTCGCAATGCAGCCCTCCGGCTGAACCAGTCGCGCGGAACGACTCCACCGCTCCAAACGCCTGCTTCACGAAGTCAACTAATTCAACCGCCGGTTTCACAATTAGATACGGCGTAACCGTGTGGAACCCTTCTCTTTTGAACTTCTTCGATTTAACTGCGGTACTCATCTTTCCTCCTAACTGTTCTTTCAGCGCGGTGCGAAACTGCTCCGAGGGCATTCCCCGCAGTTCGCGCGCGACCGCTATCAGCTCATTCAACTCACGATCCGCCTCATTAACCGCGGGTTCGCGGTTCGCCAGCAACGCGGTGACGGCGTCGTCCAGTTGATCGATGATGGAACGTTCAGCCATTTACTTAAGCTCAGCCTCCGCGCGCATTCGGGCGCGAAGATTTTCCAATCCCCGAAATTGAAGTTGCTTGACTGCACCCTCGCTGCGATTCAGATCAGATGCGATCTCGCGAATACTCTTCTCCTCGCTAAAACGCAGCCGGATCACTTTGCGCTGGTCTTCAGGCAGCGCTTCGACGGCGCGGAAGAGTCGCGCACAACGTTCTACATGTTCGAGGTCCGCAGCCACAGACGTCTTCGTCGCATCTTCTGTTTCTGCCAGCTCGCGTGACTTCTTTCGCGCCTGGTCGGCAATCGCGTTTGCCGCAATGCGGTAGAGCCAGGTTATGAACGGAGCGCCACGCCATTTGAACTTGCCAATGTTTGCGAGAGCCTGGTGAAAGACGTGCGCAGTGAGGTCCTGTGTTTCGGAACGATCGTGGATGCGGCGCGCAATGTACGCATAGACCTGGTGGAAATTGCGTTCATAGAGCTCCGCAAAGCAGCCCGGATCATTCTGAGCAGCCTCGATAAGCATCCGTTCGTCCGATTCAGTCACCATTACTACAACTGTGGAGGAACGGAAAAGTTACGGTGATTAGAAAAATATTTAGCCACAGATTACACCGATGAATACGGATCATTTTTGGCGTAGGGCTGCGATGAAGGAAGCGCTGCGGCGGCGGGATATGGGGACGCGCACGCCGCTTTCAAGCACCGCAACCGATCCGCCCGCCCGCGTGCGGGTCAGTTCGCGCACACCGTCGAGGCGCACGAGCGCGCGACGGTGTGCGCGGATGAAGCCGTGTTTTTGAGCGCGCTCTTCGAGAAGCTGAAGCGACTCGCGAAGAAAGTAACTGCGTGTGCCGACCCATAATTGCGTGTAGTTTCCGGCCGCTTCGATCCAGTCGATCTCGTTCAGGTGCAGCACGGTGGCGCCACGTGAAGTCGTCACGACAATTGTCTCGTCACGTGGTGCAGTCGACGCGGAATCCAAACGCTTTACCAGTCGCTTTATCGTCGTAGCAAACCGCGCTTCGCTGACAGGCTTAACGAGATAGTCTAGTGCTTCAGTTTCGAAAGCCTTGATTGCAAACTGATCGAAAGCCGTGAGAAACACCACCGCAGGCATGCGTTCCACCGTTCTTCGCTTGATCACTTCAAAGCCATCGATGCCCGGCATCTGAATGTCGAGAAAAACGACATCAGGCGCGGACGTTTCGATAGCCTCCAGCACTTCCGCGCCATTCCGGCATTCGCCGGCAACAACAAACTCCGGAAAATTTGCCAGCAGTTGCCGGACGCCGCGACGCGCCGCCGGTTCATCGTCGGCGATCAACGCTTTCCACTTAACCTGCCTCATCGTTTGGCTCCGGGCGCAACTCACGATACGGCACGCGCAACGTGGCGATTGTACCGCCTTCGCCGCGTGGCGCGATCTCGAGCGAGGCTTTGTCACTGTAGAGCACACGCAGACGTTCGCGCGTGGTGTCGATGCCGTGTCCCGTCGGTATCGGCACGGTAGGATCGATGCTGACGCCGTCATTAACAACAGTGATCTCCAACATATCACCCGAACGAGCAGCAGTGACGAGCAACAAACCAGCATCCGGATGCTTTGCGATGCCGTGGCGAATCGCGTTCTCAACCAGGTGTTGCAGCGAGAAGCTCGGAACCGCAGCAGACAAGAGCGCGTCGGGAATCCTGAATTCCGGTCGCAAGCGATCTGAGAAGCGCGCCTGCTCGATCGCGACGTATTGCCTGACGAGATCGAGCTCTTCACCGAGCGTGACTTCATTGGCGCGATGGCGCGTGAGGGTGCGACGCAGCATCTCGCTCAAATATTCGATAATACTCACTGCGCCTGCGCGATCATTGTCGCGGACGAGCACGGTGATCGTGTTGAGCGTGTTGAAAAGAAAATGGGGATTGAGCTGCGCTTGCAGGGCAGCAAAGCGAGCGCTTGAGAGTTGCTCGGAAAGTCTCGCTACCTGCACCTCACGCTCGCGCGCTTCGATGAAGTAGCGCGTTGCATGCTCGATCCCGACCACGCAAAGATAAACCGCAACGCCAAATGGCAACGTAATAAAGATCCAGCTTAACCATTCAACACCAGCCCGAAGCCAGAACTGACCGGCCCCGTTCTGCATGGCCGCATGATAAAGATCCGGCGCGAAGATGCGGACCAAAATCATTCGCAGCACCTGACCACACGTGGCCCACGCGACACAAAACATCAGCGACATCGCGAGGTGTAGCAACGCGCGACGCACCAGATGCGGGCGCGCCAGCGGCCACCGTCTCGAGATCGCGAAAACGCCGGGCGTCAGAAACGCGTAAAGGAGCCAGTCGAAAAACTCAAACAGCAACTCGCGCGTCGTTGCCGGTTCCCAACCCTGTAGCGGCGCCTGCGCGATGCGATTGATGACCGCAAAGATCGCGGGCACGATCCAGGCGGCGGAAACGATCATCCAGGGACGCAGGCGTGGTTGTCGCACCTGCTCAAAGTATCGCTGGTCCAGCTCGCGCCGCAATACCGTTCACGTCAAGAGATACGCCGTTCGCGTATTTGTTGTTGACTCATGCCTCAAAAAGGCACAAAAGGCACAAAAAGAAGGAGCACAATCATGTCGTTAAAGACTATCGTATTCTCAATCGTGTCATTCGCCCTGGGTGTTGCTCTGGTTGCATCAACACCAACTGCATCGAGCGAAGGTGATCGTGCGGCTGACGCTGCCGCCATTCGCGCGCACATCGGAAGCATCTTTCAAGCCTTCATCGATCGCGACGAAAAGAAGATCTACGACACCCACTCGGAGGACTGGCGCGGCATGCTCGAAGGTTATCCCACGCCGATAAAGGGCATCGACGAGTACATGAAAGCCAACGGCATCGATTGGCCCAAGCCGGCAAACGCACCCAAACCGCAACCTTACTACGCTGCCGGCACCACGTACAAAATGGATCACTTCGACGTTCACTTCTACAACCCGGAGCTCGCGGTGGCGAATTTTATCGGTGAGTTTCAGAGTAAAGCCGGCGCCACGCTGCGCCGGTTCCGCATCATGGACATCTACGCGAAACGAAATGGAAACTGGATCCAGGTGGCCTCGCACACAGTCGTCGATCCGAATTGGCGCGCGGAACAGATGTCACAGCCCAGGACGATCACGCCCGAGATTCGCGAACAAATACTGGCGAAACGAGACGCAGTGTGGAAAGCATGGTTCGCAAACGATCGGGCCCAACTGGAGAAACTTATTCCGGAAGAAGTAATCGCCATTAGTGACGGCGAAGACGGCTGGTCCGATCGCGCAAAGATCTTTGCTCAAGCCAAGAGTTTCGCCGACAGTGGCGGAAAACTGGTGCGGCTCGAATTTCCTAAGACAGAAATTCAGGCCTATGGTAATACGGTCCTGATTTACACATCGTATGTTTATGAGGTCGATGTGAATGGGAAACGCGAGACAGCAAGCGGGCGCGCCACAGAGATGTTTGTGCGGCGTGGCGATGAGCTGGTGAATGTCGGCTGGCACATGGCTTCCGGAAAATAAGCCACCAACAGCACATTAAAATTCCTGGACCAGTTGTACTCCGCAGGAGAACCACCCCCAGGGTTCTTCCGATTGAATTCCCTCGCGATTCTATCGAAAATGGGCGCCTGTCAGGCCCACGCACCGAACTCTGACTCAACTCAAGGGTCGCCCAGAATTTTCGAGACCTTCCGCCAGGTGTGGTTGGATAGCTTATTAAAAAACTATGAAATTACGGATCCCCCCTCCCAGGAGCACCCACCGGGTTGTGTCATGCTCGCGATCGTCTGCCTGGACGAATTGTTCGGCAATCCTGGTTTGGCGACAGCGTTCTGCTGGGCGGTTGTTACCTGATCTGCTGTGTTGTCGTCACTGTGTACGCCAACAAGGACTACGCCTGCGATCGTTGCGAGCAGGGGTTCAGATCATTACATCTCAAAGTCTCGCTGATTGATCACCCCACAAAGGTACTGGACACACAAGATGTCGGAAATTATCGCGGATAACAGCACGCGCAAGGGATGAGGGCGGTAGACCAGACGTTACGGCTTCTACGTAATCTTGGACGTTGTGATAGATAGTGACCGCGGACACTCGCCTGAGAATTCCCATGTCTATGATGAGGTCCATTTCAATTGCCTGTTTTGCGCTTGCATCAGTGTGAAGGTCCGCGGGCGGCGCGGCCTTGCGGTTAAACGCAAACTTCTGGGTATATCCCCAAAACGCCTTAGCGCCTTGGCGGACCATAGATTTCCCCAATGTCGCACCGGTTTGACAAGAAAGAAGATGGATGATCGTACCCGTCAACGGAGTAAGATCTTGCTCTGCTTCCCAAATCGCCGAATTTAAATACCCTAGGAAGGCATGATAAAAACCATGGCCCGCTCCAGAAATGAATCCGATGCGGTGCGCTTGGAGTAACTGATCAACGTTTGGCTGGACGGCCTTGGCGCCGACCAACTCCCATTTTTTATATTTGTTCAGATCAGGCTGAAGAAAATGCCGTCTGAACGCATAGAGGTATTTTGTAGTGGTGTCCCACTCGGCGTCGATTAGTAATATGTCGGGTCGCATGTAAGGAGAGTTGCTACCCTGCTTGATAAGGATTTATAGAACGTAGAAATCAACTAATGACTTTGAAGAGGCCTTTCTTGATTGCATCCTCGACAAATGCATGATCAGCGAGAACCATCCCTATAATCTGCTCGCCAACCGCGGTACGGTTCCGAACTTCCTCTCGCAACTGCTGAGCGGTAAAAGGGCCTTGTCCAACAATCTCTAGTACCTCATCCTCTGGCATCGTGTCGAGGTATTGATTCACAAGTCGATCCACATCAGCGGGACCAAAATTTGTTGAATCGGGGTTGTGAGCCGATGCTTGAGCCGCACCCACTTGTTCAAAAGCGCTTCCCTTCATACCACGTTCGCGACTGTGCCTAAGAATGTATTGTCTGAGCGTCAGGCTTCTACCTTCTTCATCAACTGAAAAGAACTCGTCCAGTTGACGTTCGCTAATACAAATAAGCGGGCGGTCCGATGTCGGATGAGACATGTGTTTTCGAGACATAAGCACCACCTAGAAAACGAACGTTTGTGACGAATGTTTCCGCGTTAGCGGGAGTAAGCCATTTGTCGCCATGTCGATCCTTTGTGTCATTGCGTTTTGGGGGAGACTTCCCCCACAGAAAGCCATCGGAGGAAAAGCAACCGATGAGGGTTCACGCGTTCAGATGACAAATATTGTCCGCACAGTTGTAAGGTGACCGGGTCCCGGCGTGTCTGCGGCCCGCGAGGCTGACCATAACGTACCACACCGTCGCCGAAGCGATCAACGTGGAAAAACGGCAAGTCGACTATCGCCAATTACCCGTTCACATAGAAGCTGGCAGACCATACTCTACCTTATGGAAGAAATCAATGGTTTTTATTGATCGAAAGGGCCACGTCTTTGTGTTTTATTGTCGAGCCAATCAAGCTCCAATTTTGTGTAGAAAGCATTGGACTTAGCGGTTGAATCGGCTTCTGACGTGTTGATTGATTTGGTTGTAAATCAGTCAAGGAGTTAACAACACATGTCATCAAAACTGTGTAAGCTGGATAGTCTACTTGATGCTGATCGTCATTGAGTAGGTTCTGCCGTCGCCGTCGGTGTCGACGAGGATGTGGTAGTCGCCGGTGGCGGGGAGGGTGCCGGTCCAGCTGGTGGTGTTGTCGGCAAGGGTTTCCGTTGTTTTGGAATTCATGATCATGAAGCGGACTTTCTGGCGTGGGGCGGTGAGTTGCACGGTCATTACCTGGCCCGTGCGGGCACCCAGGAGATATATATCCGGTAAGCCTACCGATACCTTGCCCTGCACTGTTGTTGCCGAAGCGCCGCGTCGGAATTGAACTCTGCGGTAAGCGGGTTTGGTCTCGCCGGTTCCCATGTGGACCATCATTGAACGAGCTTCGCGGTATTGCTTGCCGTCAAACTTCCACGTCGTTTGCGATTGCACGGCCGCGTTGTCACGCGCGTCAACGCGCACGTCAGCGTAACCATTGCTCGAGGTCTTCAATACATTGAGACCAAAACCATTGGCGCCATCCATGATCAACTCGTAACCGGTAAGACTCTGCCGGTAAAGCCAGATCGAGCAGTTAACCATGCCACAGTCACACGGGCCGGATATTCCCACTTCATACTCGGGAGATCCATCGCGATTTAAGTCGACTTCGTAAGCCGACAGATTCTCTTCGGCGGCGTTCAGCCCACCTTCTTCGTTTGCGACACAACTGCGCAATTCAGGGAAGTCGGCCATTACCTGCTTGAAG
>JAICQI010000711.1 GCA_025937955.1 Pyrinomonadaceae bacterium | reverse complement strand
CATCTCATCCAGACCCGGCGGCGTGATGTTTTCCCACTCGGATTTCCCAGTATCCACAACATCAATTAGCGCCTTCATTTCATAAGTCACGGTCCAGGCGAGTTGCTCGGCCGAGGGCGAACGATCATGCGGTTTGTAATTAAGGTCTTTGGGCAACGCCCTGAGTACTTTTACAAAGACCGGAAACTCCGCCTTTGCACGCTTTAAATAGAACTCCCGAAGAGTCATCCTTGATTCCTCCTGAATTGCGGATATTAACACCAATCGAGGATGCTTTTAAGCCAGAGTTGTCGAGGCGTGTTAATGTGAGCTCTGACCAGCTATTTCCGACGCGTCGCTCGCATATCAGCCCCATTGATCCGCATAATCGCGTGAGTTACCTCTCCCTTTCGATTTCTCATGAAGATTACCTGCGCATCGCGACCTTTCAGGAAGAACTCCGCTTCTGATTCCGGTAATAGCTCACCAGGAGGACGACCTTGACTGGTGCGTGTCGCGTACCGTTCTTTGGGTACAGCCATCAGACGTTCTCCGTCTTTGACCACCGCAAAGTCGAATATCGGACTTTCATATTCTCCGACGTAATCGTCATAACTTTCGCGTCGACTTTAATGGCCGTGCGTTCGGCAGGGATCGCGTCGAGATGCTCAGCTAACAATTGCCAGCGTCCTTGTTGCTTTATATAGTTCCGCACGTAACGGGCGTAGGCAGTACCTTCGCTGACCAGGGTTGCGGCTGAACTTAAGACAAATGGTTGGAACTGGCCGTCACGAATACCACTAAACGCAAATTCCCGAACTGCAAAGAATCCCAGTACCAACGCAACCAGGATGTTGAGCCCACCGAGAAACAGTCGTGTTTTATTATTTTCAAAGGAGGCGACGTCGCGCGTTGCCCCTGCCACCTTTACCGATAAATCAAGCTTGCTTTTCATGGTGAGCCGATTCCGTTTCTCAAGGAGCCGCCAGCGATTAATGATTTCCGCTTCCCACTCTCGACGCCAATCCAATCGCGACTGGAGCGGCATTAGCAGACTCATTGCGCGAATGAAAAGCAGTAACAGAGCCGGGCTGTCGAAGCTAGTTTTCATGCAGTTGTGCGTTTGGGTGTTTATCGTTAGCGTTCCTTCCAGGCGCCCGTATCTGCTAATGCTACATAGTGCCGACGCAAGGCTCAATCGCGATTTTATTCAGATCAAGATATTCAGAATTGGGCGAAGGAGAGAGTCGTCATGAGGCTTGCTGCCACTTGCCTGTACGTGGACGATGTTCCTGCGGTGCTCGACTTCTACCGTCGGGCCTTCGGCTTCGGAACGCGCTTCTTCGACGAGGCCTTGCAATTCGCTGAATTGGACACCGGCGGTGCGCCCGGCGCCCCTCCGATACTGTCGTTCGCCTCTCACCGATGCGCCGAAGTGCTGATGCCGGGCGGGTATGTGCGGCCAGCGGGCGGTGGGCCTTCGGGCGTCGAGGTCGCCTTCTACACGGACGACGTACTGGCCGCGTTCGCTCGGGCGGTCGGGGCGGGCGCTGTCGTGATCGCGGCACCCAAGGTCATGCCCTGGGGCCAGACGGTGGCTTACGTCCGCAGCATCGAGGGAACGCTCATCGGCCTATGCACCCCGATCGGCGGTGCCAGCGATCCACCCAATCACGTAGCGGATTGATCCAATGAGAGCATTCAACCGTTTGATCTTTTCCTTATTGGTCGTTAGCGCGCTGCAGTCGTTACTGGTCAGATTTTTTTACCTTCATTTCCGCTTCATCAAGCATCGTTTGTAAAGATTCTTTTGGTAGGTATCTTCCGTTGATAACCACGCCGAAGATCTTTCGCGTGTTCCTTATGTCTTCAAGAGGATTCGATTCGAGGATCACCAGATCAGCTAGTTTCCCTTTTTCAAGCGTACCCAAATCCTTGATGAGGCCCAGGAATTCTGCTGGGTTGCGTGTCGCAGTCTGTAACGCTTCGAAAGGTGTAAAACCAGATGCCACGAATAGCTCGAGCTCATCATGCAGACTGAATCCCGGAAAAACGAAAGGAACCGATGAGTCTGTCCCGGCCATGAACTTGATGCCCGAGCGGTGCATCGCTTTTACCAGCTTGAGCATTGTTTCGAATCTACGTTTCAGATTGGCTATCTCTGCCGCTGTCTCAG
This sequence comes from Pyrinomonadaceae bacterium, assembly GCA_025937955.1. Classification (GTDB taxonomy): domain Bacteria; phylum Acidobacteriota; class Blastocatellia; order Pyrinomonadales; family Pyrinomonadaceae; genus PSRF01. Next base: position 1,353 of record JAICQI010000711.1, on the reverse strand, counting down.
CTTCCGTCTGATCTGTTTAATGAAGGTCGCTGGAACTAGTTCCGGCGACCTTCATCGTTTGTCAGTTCAGTTCATCGACTGTCTTCTGACCTGGTATTGCATTCTCAAGTAAATTGAGAATTGGACCATCGGCTCGAGCCCTGAATGAGCAAGCACTGAGTCAAAACTGCCGGCTTTAAACGGCTCGTAGAAAAACGTGAAACTCTTTCGTTTCACAACTCGGCTTGAGACGCCCTGCTCGTTGTTGACAGATGCGTCACCAGTCTCGAATGCCTGGTAACGTTGGTATGCTTCGGCGGGATAAGTTACATCGTATTTCTCAATGGATAAGCCCACCGCACCAAGTGTGACACCCAAAGCATTTGCGTACTTCTGCTCCTTGCTTTTAAGTACCTTGGCAGCCGCATCGAACAAATTAGCGCGAACCGCGTCGAAATCACTGACGATGTAATCGACCTTGATCAGGTCAAAGATTTTCGAATCCACCGCCGCACTTACGATCTGTTCAAACAGCTCGCGATTCTTATAGCGAATGGCAACCGTTTTCTTGGTCTCGAATCCGGTGAAATTCTCAGTCGCCTGCGTACCGGACACGGTGAAGTCGTAAACGCGGTTCTGAGTAATGAAATCGGTAAATACATCGTTCGAGTCTATTCCCAACGATTTCAGCCTCTGAGTCAGATGGGTAATTTTCGAGTTGACCTTTTCGTTGCTGGTAGCTGCGTTTGAACCTTCGTCGTTGATGCCAAACACTACAACGAAGGCATCTGGTTTCAAGTTGGTCAGGACACTGGCTTCGATCGAATAACCTTCATTTGAGTTACCCAGCATGCCCGTATTCACTTGCGAGTTTCGTTTTTGCTGGTAGTAGCCGGTATTGCCGTAGATTCGATTACCGGCTTCCTGACCGGATGCTGGGACTATCGCAAACATTGACAGAATGAACAGGAAGCACTTCTTCATCGTTAGGTCTCCTTTTGAAGTTGAGGTCGGAGGGGAGACGGTGAAGTACTGCTACAGCTGTAGACGCTTGCGACGCCGTCTTGGTTGTAAACGAGAACAACAATACCCCGCGCGTTTCGGACAACTTGGCAAGTGAAAACCATTGACGATCCACAGTAGCGGGTATAGGCTAGGCGCGCTTTTCGAATTGGTCCTCGCAAACTTTCCGAGCTTCTAACCGCAGTTTGGTATTCTCATTTTGTCAGTCTGAGAGGAGGCTTTAACATGCCCTCACCAGAAGAAAATTTTGAACACTTTTACCGTGATGGTCTTCGAGATCTGGAATTGAACCGCGCCCAGAACGACTTGGATCTCCAGCCGACGCCGAATGCATCGCCAGCCCACCTCATT
>JAICQI010000474.1 GCA_025937955.1 Pyrinomonadaceae bacterium | reverse complement strand
TCGATGCTGCGTCTGCGACAACTACCCGAAGCAATCAAGATCGCTCACGGAAAGAAATAATATTTAGCCACAGATGAACGCAGGTGAGCGCAGATCAGATCTGCGTTTTATTTGCGTAAATCTGCGGCATATATTATCCTCTCCGCCACAGGTGATTTCGATGAGAATTGTCCTCTTCCTCAAAACTTGGCTGAACCGAGCTTGATTCGGGCTTAGCCGCTCCTTTTTCAATCCCGTACAACCGAAGTGTGTTTTTCGAGTGGTCCGATCCACTTTTGAGGTTCGATCATGCAACAACCAGCTATTCAGGTGCGCAACCTTCGTAAAAGTTTCCGCAAACGTAACGGTTTCCGGAAGAAGTCAGAGCTCTGGGCGATTGACGACGTCTCATTCAGCGTCGCGCCGGGTGAGACCTACGGACTGCTCGGACCGAACGGCTCCGGCAAGTCGAGTTTGATTCGTGTTCTCTCGACCTTGCTGATTGCCGATAGCGGTTACGTCCGTCTACTCGATTTCACTCTGCCCGAGGACGCGGAAGAGGTGCGTCGCATCATCGGTCGCGTCAGTGTGGACGCCGCTTTCTACAAGAAGCTCTCGGCGCGTGAAAACCTGCTTTACACGGCGCTGCTTTACGGCCAGAAAGCGCGCGAGTCGGAGCGCCGCGTGATGGAAATTCTCGAAGAGTTGGGAATGGAAGACACAAACTTCACCACGCCGCTCGAGCACATGAGCCGCGGCATGCAGCAGAAGATCAGTATCGCGCGCGCCCTGATGATCAATCCGCCACTGTTGTTGCTCGACGAGCCGACGACGGGTCTCGATCCGAAGAGTCGTCGCGACGTGCAGTCGTTCCTCGAGGATCTACAGTCTCGTGAGGGAACTACGATTCTCCTGACTACGCACGACATGGCGGAAGCAGAACGTCTCTGCGCCCGGATCGGTTTTCTGGCGCACGGCAAGCTTGTGGCCGAGGGAACTGCCGAGCAGTTGAAGCGGCGCTCCGGGGCCGCAACTCTCGACGACGCCTTCATCAAGTTGACTGGTGAAGAGCTCGTCGAAGAAGAAGAGGAATTGGCATTGGTGGAGGACTGAACCATGGAAGCAGTTATGCGACAGACCTGGGCCTTCCTGTTTCGCGGGTATCACATTACTCGTCGTTACATTGGCTGGGTCGTCGTTTTCAATTTTTACGCCCTGGTGACTTCGGCAAGCGTGGCGCTGATCGGCGTGGCCGAGGGTAACTATCAACTCACGGTCAAGCTCATTGTCGGTGCGCTGTTGTGGAACTATCTTTCCCGCCTCTACGAGGAGATTTCGATGTCGATCGCTTACGAGCGTTGGGAAGGAACGCTGGAGTACACGTTCATGGCGCCGGTGTCACGAGCGGTGCATTTGCTCGGCGTCAGTCTGTTTTCGTTACTGAACAGTATCGTGACGAGCATCATCGTGTTGCTCGGCCTGATGCTATTCACGAACCTGACGTTGCGTGGAGTCAATTTGTTTGGCGTGCTCGTGGTGCTGGCGGTTAGTACGGTTGCTTTCGTGGGACTGGGATTGTTTGCGGCGGTGTTTCCGGTGATGAGCGCCGAGCGAGGCGCAGAAGCGACGCACATCTTTCAGGGCTCGCTTCTTCTCATTTCCGGAGTTTATTATCCCATCGAAGTCCTGCCACGCTGGCTACAGCCGTTGTCGGCAATCTCACCGGCGACTTACACGTTGTCTGCTTGCCGGAAGCTGTTCGGAGTTGACGACAGTAGCTCGACTGCGGAGCATCTCGCCGGAGCGCCACTGTCGGCGGTGTCGTACGAGTTGCTGATACTGGCGTTGATGGGAGCGATAATTCTGCCGTTGGGCTTGATGGTCTTTGTGCGAGTTGAGGCCTGGGCCAAGAAGACAGGGAAGTTGAAACGAACTGGATGAAACGCGAGAGCCTGGACGAACTCAAAGCACGCACACGCGCGATTATCAGGCGACTCAAACGGGCGTATCCGGGCGCCAGGTGTTCGCTCAATCATACGAACCCGTTTGAGTTGCTGGTTGCGACGATTCTTTCGGCGCAGTGTACTGACGAACGTGTCAACATAGTGACTGCCGATCTCTTTCGGAAGTACCGCAAGCCGGAAGACTACCTGAACGTGTCGCCGCGAGAGCTGGAAAAGGACATTCAGTCGACCGGGTTCTTTCGGAACAAGACCAAGTCAATCCAGGGCGCGTCGAAGGTGTTGACGGAGCAGTACGGCGGGCAGGTGCCGCAAACGATGGACGAGTTGCTGGAGCTGCCGGGCGTCGCACGCAAGACTGCGAATGTGGTGTTGGGGAATGCTTTTGATATTCACGCGGGCGTGGTGGTCGACACGCACGTGACGCGTCTCTCACATCGCCTCGGATTGACGCAACAAAAGACCGCGGAAAAGATCGAGCAGGATCTGATTCCGATCGTGCCGAAGAAGGACTGGGTGATCTTCCCGCACCTGATGATTTACCACGGGCGAAAGATTTGCAAAGCGCGTAATCCGTTGTGCGCTGAATGCACAATCGAGAAGCAGTGTCCCTCGTCGTATCTGAAGACGGGAGAACATCCACCCAGTTAAGCCGCAGATAAACGCAAATAAACGCAGATCGGGATTGATCTGCGTCATCTGCGTTTATCTGCGGCTAATTTACTGCTTGCCAACCGAGGCGACGATCGCTGTCGAGGCCTGTTGCACGAGGGGAGTGATGATGTCCTCGCCGCCTGATTTTGCTTTGCCTTTGTAGGTTTGGGCGAAGCTTGGCGTGGTGCTGCCGGGACGCTCCAACCGGATGTCCATGGTTAGCTCGTCTTTGTTCTTGATCTTTTCAGCTACCGTAGCTGCAGCGATCGTGTTTGACGCCACGACTCCTGCCGTGCTCGTCGGGTATCCGACGCTGCTACCGATCTTCGCGGCAGTGCTGCCCAACATACTTCCGAAACCGCCGCCACCCTTCTTGTGCGAGACATTCGTGTAAACCACGTAGTCGCACTCTTTCTGTTGCGCCTCGGCTTGAATCGCAGCGCCGCCCGTAGCGTCAATCGGAACGACTTCAACGTTGCCGGATTTCAGGTTCTGGAGCAGCGTATTCCGCACTGCGGCAGCGAGTTCCGTAGCATTCATTGTTTCCGCGACATTGCCGGTCTTCACGGTCGTGACGCCAAGACGAATGACACCAGCTCGTTTTGGACCTGGCTGATTTGTTGTGGCGTTGGGCTGCGTGGCCGGTGCAGTAGTCGCAACAGTGGAAGGGCTGGTGGACGGATCGCTGGATGGCTGCCCCGCCATGGCTGCCGCACTGAACGCGCTGGAGAAGTCCTCGACCTGTTGATAACCTTCAGGCACTTCAAACAAGCTCGGATCGAGCGTCGCCTGAGAAAATTCAACTACCTCAGTCGTAGTAGAAAAACTCTCAGCGCCATTCGGTCCAAACATCGTCATCTTTTCCCAGACAGGGTAACCTTTGCGCGCGGCGCCGATCTGCTTCGTCTCGTAACGATCCTGACAGCCACCACCTGCCTTGGGTTTGTAGCCTGTGTAGGTGCGGTTGCTGTCGCAATCAAGTGCAAAAGCAGCGTCGATGTACCAGCCGTCGATCTCCATCCTGGTGTTGACCTGCGAGCAAGCGTCAGGGGACGACTTCATCTCCATGGTGGTGATGATGTGACGCGCGGTGTAACCAAACATCTGCTTGCGCTCGCCAGTGTCTTTGGTGGTGACGATCGAAGTAACTACGCCGCCCTTTTTAACCGGGCTGGGTTGCGACGTTGTGGTGTTATTGCTCGTGTTTGGGGAAGGGCTGGTCGCCGGCTCGTCATACGGCTGGATCATGTACATCTTCGCCTGCGGCATGATTTGAATATTTCGCCGCAGATCACACTGCTGAATCATGATCATCTGACCGTTGTTTGTTTCGCTGCGCTGGCGTTTGCCTTTGATATAACTAGTGTTTTCGTAAGTTTGTCCGCCGCTGGTTTGGCGCGACTTGACCTTGGTATCAGCACTGGCAATCACTGACATCGATATTAAACAGCCGATTGTAATTACAGTTCTGAAAAGTGTCGTTTTGAGCATAACCCTCTTGTTGGTCTCCTGATTGTATGATGTGTGCTGGGGAGAGACGCTGTTAACTATAACCCTCATTTTGAAAACGCGAAAGCGGGCGGGGAAAAGGGTCAAGTAGAAAATAGGTGCTGTAGGACTTATAGGACCTATTTTTGTAGAATCTGCTCCACCGTGAGCTACCGATTCCCCTGGCATCGTCTCAGCGATGAGCAATTGCTTGACCTGCGCATCTGCGATCTCCCCATAAAAATCAAGGGGTCTTTTGTCGAAACCCAGATTATAAGGCTTTACAACGAGCTGAACGCCCGCGGAATCCGCTTCAAACCCCATGTTTGGCTGGGAGAAGAGTGGTTTTCACCAGACGGCGTGCCCGGCATCGCGATTCCGTTTTACCTGGCGCACCCGCGCCTAATGAAACTCGAACGCAAGCAAATGCTGGAAGTAGAAGGCGGCAGCGACACCGAGGCTATACGCATCCTGCGTCACGAAGCCGGCCACGCTCTCGACACGGCTTTCCGGCTTCACTTCAAGCGCCAGTACCGCGAGCTCTTCGGCTCCTTTGCCCAACCCTATCCCGACTTCTACAAACCAAAACCCAAGAGCCGTAAATTCGTGTTGCACCTTCCCGCCTGGTACGCGCAGGCGCACCCGGCGGAAGACTTTGCCGAAACTTTCGCCGTCTGGCTCACGCCACGCTCGCAATGGCGTCGCCGTTATCGCGGCTGGCCCGCGCTGTACAAGCTGGAATACATCGACGAGTTGATGAATAGTCTTGCGGGGACCAAGCCGCGAAACCGCACACGCACAAAAGTCGAGCCACTGTCAGCGCTGAGAATCACACTGCGAGAACATTACCGGCGCAAGCGCGAGCGTTATGACTTCGAGTGGCCCGCAGTTTACGATCGCGATCTTCATCGAATCTTCTCCGACGATCCGCGACACAAGTCGAAAATGAGCGCTGCAAGTTTTCTTCGCAAGGTGCGGCGTGAGGTGCGACAGATCGTTGCCGAAGGCACCGGTGTGCATCAGTACACGATAGACCACGTGCTGCAAAAT
>JAICQI010000835.1 GCA_025937955.1 Pyrinomonadaceae bacterium | reverse complement strand
GGAACGCCTGTTCCCTGTCCTCGACATAATTCTTGTAACCCGCGGGGTCAATGAAAGCGGTTGCATCACCGGCTTTGAAGCGCGGGTACTTCGTTTCCAGATCGAAGTAACTGCCGTGTGCGCCGAGGAAGTAGTCACAGGACAATGATTTCAGCACGCGGAATGTCTTTTCGTAGTCTTCGGTGATACCGGGATAGACGGTATTGTCAACGAGTTTGTAGCCGGGATTCACATTTGGACTACCAATGATGACAACATCGCGCGCTTTCGAACCGTCATTCACCTTCATCGTCCACGTCGTGCAGCCTCTTGTGTGTCCCGGTGTCAGACGCGCGGTGAGTGTCGCATCTCCGAGTTTCACTTCATCACCATCACGCAATACACGATCAACCTTTGCAGCTGTGAAGAGAGCTGTCGGGTCGTTGCCATATTGAAAATCACTCTTGCCGCCAGATTCGACTACGCCAACGTCGCCTTCCATCACCATGTATTTCGCGCCAGTGAGTCGCTTGATTGTGGCACTCGCCGCACAGTGGTCCCAATGTCCGTGACTGATCAGCAGAATCTTGATGTCAGTAAACTTGAATCCTAACGACTCGACACTCGTGCGAATCATCGGAACGTTAGCTTCCATGTTGCTGTTTATCAGGATGTGCCCTTCCGGCGTGGTGATCAGATAACTCGCCAATCCTCTGCTTCCGACGTAGTAAAGATTTCCTGCGATACGGAATGCCGGAAACGGTTCCGTCCAATCGTTCTGTGTATAGGAGGCAAAACTGAACCTAACCACCAAGGCACAAACGCACAAAAGAAGAATGGCAATTAGTGCCTTCGTGCCTTTGTGATTAAACAAGTTCATGGTTTTGACCTCGTTGTTGACGGTTTGGGTTTCGATTTCTTACTCGTGGGGGAAATTATAGCCAGTTCTGCGAGAGCTGTTCTCTTGTCAACTCCGAAACCAGAAAGCGAGATGAGTTTAAGATAACGGGCGGTCACCTTATCTGAAAAGTAAACCTCCTGTGGCGCGTAGGTCGAGAGCAATTCACCACGCGCAACCTCGCGCCATTCCTTCCCGTCGTCGCTCACTTGAAGAACGTAGCCGCGAATGTCGCCCTCGTGCTCGCGATGATTCTGGCGCGACATCAACACCACCCCCGACATGGTAGCCGGCTCTCTTAGAGTGATCTTGAAATCTATCTGCTCGCGCATAGGCGCATCTCGATCTCCTGCCACGAAGAAAGTGTTCGGGTCGCCATCAACAACAGCGTTCGCGGAAGCTCCGTCTACTTCGGCGACAGCACCAAGCTTTTTCATGACCGCGGTATCGAAAAGCAAGCTGCGAACCTGCTCAGGCAGTACGCTGACCTGCGGCTGAAAACAATCACTCCGCGCATATTTGAGCAAATTGTAACGGAGTTGTCGCAATACGGGGTTCCCGCTCATCGGGTTCGACACATCAAACGCCGAAACCAGCAATTTTCCGTCGCTGCCAATTGCAAGTTCGAAAACCACGCCAAGCTTGTAGTTGCGATTCCAATCGTCGATGGCCCAAGCTACAGGCTCCAACTCCGCCGGCATGTTATCGAGATTCACAGCACGCACATTCTGAATGATCTCGGCCCACTGCCAATCGAAATGCGAATCAGTAGGGAACCAATCGAACGTATGGGATTTCCCTTTGCTTATGTCTACCCGGTCAATCCAAATTCCCAGCATGCGACTCCATGACGGATACATCAAGCGGTTCCAAAAAATCGGAACGCTGTCGAGCGGCGGACTGTGCCAACTAAGATTCGAGTTGTTAGCAAGGAACAACACTTTCCCACCCGCGGCCAACCTCGCCTCAGCTTCGTCCCAGGAACTGGTGACAAGCACATTCTGATCGCGCGCCGGTAAACAATCACCGGCCTCGACAGCGGTTTCTAAGTTCCGGGCAACATATTCTTCGGGGTCGCCAGCGGGATATACCCAAAAGTTCCACTCATTTTCGAAATAGGTGACTCCCTTAATGGCCTTTGGTCCAGGAATAATCTCTCGGGATATGGAACTGAATAACGATTCTGGGCCGACAGTCACTACCAGGTTTGGGGCTGACGGCGCGCGAAACTTGGAGAGGTCCATCGTAATCTTTCCGAGAGAAATATTCTTTCCGATCGGAATCGTACGCGCATCCCATTCACCTTTTCGAGAGCCAATCCTCCAAACAGCCAACGTCCTTTCAAGTGGCTCAGGACCATAGTGTGCGATTTCGACGTCAACCTCCAACGTGTCGGCAGTTGTAAACACACGTTGCTTAAACCGGGCCAACGGCACGGTTGAATTCAAGAACCGCTTGATGTCGTCCGGCTTCTGGATGTAACTCTTCGGTTCCCAGAACGGATCAAGCAATCCGACGAGCGCTGTTCCCTGCCCCAGGTAATCGCGCAGATCGAGCAATTGAAATCCACTGAGTCCGGGCGTGCGCAGGTTTGCTTCGATCTCTTCTTTGTAAGCAGCGAGTTGAAAGCGTCCCGAGTTGTAAACAAAAGCCCGATTCTTCTCGAGCAGCCCGTGTGCCTTCAATGAGTCGCGGAAGATCTCGAGATTGAAAGGCTTCATGTAGCTGGCAGGAGGAAACTTCTTTATGACTTCATAATCTGGATACGCGGCCCATTGGCCCACCTCGTGCGCGATCACCGGCAAGTCGATGTCTTCAAGCGCAAACCGATAATCGCCACCGTACCACCCGGCTTCGCGGCGTAACATCCTTGTGCCAACCCGGTGGATGGCCAGGTAATCAG
>JAICQI010000662.1 GCA_025937955.1 Pyrinomonadaceae bacterium | reverse complement strand
TGCGATCTTCGCACTTGTAGCGCTTCACTTTCACACCAGCACGGGACGATCGTTTGCCGAGGTATTCGTGCTCGGGAGTTTGCGCGGATGAAAGTTGTTCTGCTGGCGCTGAGCGGCGATTTATCCCGGTCGCGAGACAAACTGGCCGAACTTTACCCTGACTGTTCGCTCGAACTCATCTCGCGCGCTGAATTCGAAAACGGCAGCCACATCAAACGTCTCAAGTCGCTGCGCGCCCTGCGTCCGGACGTGCTCGCGATCGCGACTGAGCGGCTGCCATGGCAGCGCGGTCAAAATCTTTTCATGGTTTTTGGAGCACTCGCGGGCGCACGTGAAGTGCTGATGATCGATGCGCACGGCGGATTGGTGCGTAGGTCTCGCGCGAGTCTGCTTGCCGGAGCGCCGGTGCGGCTCGGGCGCGAGACGTTGACCAGCGTTAACGATGTGGCGCAGTCGCGCCGTGAGTTACAACGACTGGAACAAGATTGTTTGCGATCGAAAGAGAGACTCTACGAGCTCACGCACCGGTCGCAACCGCGCGTTGTCTATCTTCGATCCACGCCTGGACCAGGCACACAGGCGGGCGGCGCGGCGAGTCACATCAAGGGCGTTGTTGAAGGACTCCAGGCGCTCGGCGCTCACGTGGAAATAATCAGCAACGATCAAATTGCCGGGCTAAGTTTTCCCGAGGATCGCTTTACCGTTATTCCGCCGCAACCTGGTGGCGGAAGCAGGGCACTCTTCGATATTCACAACAACCTGGTTTTTACGCGTGGCGCGCTGCCGTTGATCGAGCGCGCCGATCCGGATTTTATTTATCAACGTTACGCGCGGTTTAGTTGGGTGGGTGTGGTGGCGGCGATGCGGATCAAGCGCCCGCTATTTCTCGAATACAACGGTTCGGAAGTTTGGGTGGGCCGGCATTGGGACCGCGTGGGAAGTCTGGATCTGCTGGAGCGTTACGAGCGGTTGAACCTTGACGCCGCGGCGCGTATTTTTGTTGTTTCCGAAGTCGAGCGCAGGAACCTGGAAGCGCGCGGAGTACGCGCGGAAAAGATCGTTGTTAATCCGAATGGCGTGGATGTGGAGCGGTTTCGGCCTGGTGTGGGCGGTGTGGAGACGAGAAGTGAACTAGGGATCGAAGATGACGAGGTAGTTGCCGGATTTGTGGGAACGTTTGGTCCATGGCACGGGGTTGAAAAGCTTGCTGAGGCGATTAAATCGATAACGACGGGCGGCCACGGAGTGCCGCCCCTACAAAGACTATGCGTAGATCACTATTCACCACCCTGCTTGCCACCGCCCTCGGATTCAGTTTTATAACTGCGAGGGCGCAGATTCAAACTCAAAAAATCGTCAAAGATGGCATCGAAATCGAGTTCAGTGTTGAGCATCCGGCATCGCAGTCAAACGAAGTGATGGCCGGACAGGACGCTGTCTTCCGTTTCAAAATCCGTGACGCCGCAACCAGGACGCCTCTCTCCGGCTCCAAGCCCGCAGCCTGGATGGCACAACGCGAGCGACCTGGACCACCCGGACCGGATCAGTGTCGCGCCAAAGTGGAATCCTTCCTGCAAGGCAGCTTGCGTTCGCGACCCGACGTCGATCTCAACGCTTACTACCTGCTCACGCTCAACGAGGAAGCCAGCTTGTCCGTAATCGATCCGCTACTCGGTTTCGGCGGCACGAAGTTGCTGACCCTGGTGTTGCTAAAAAGTCCGGGTGAGGATTGGGTGTTGACGTCTGATCGATCGAAGTTGTTCGTCAGCATGCCGCTGGTGAATCAGGTCGCCGTGGTGGACACGACAACGTGGAAGGTTATCACCAACATTGAGGCGGGTGTTAAGCCGGCGCGTCTCGCTTTGCAGCCCGACGAGAAGTACGTGTGGGTTGCAAATGACACCGGCGTAACCGTGATCGACACCGCCACGCTGAAAGTCGCGGCAGAGATCGCCACAGGTGCGGGCCAACACGCGATCACCCTTGGCGTGGATAATAAATTCGCCTTCGTCACCAATCGCGGTGACGGTTCACTTTCAATCATCGACATTCCAAGACTCAAAAAGCGCAAAGACGTAAAAATTGGTGGCGTCGCGACGTCGCTGGCGTTTTCGCCGCTGAGCAAGGCGCTTTACGTGACAGACGAAGTTGCCGGGAGCATTGCAGTTGTCGACGCTGCCAGTCATAAGCTCCTGGCGAGGATCGCAGCGAAACCGGGCATTAAGACCTTGCGCTTCTCGCCTAATGGCCGCTGGGGCTTCGTCGCTAACACTTCCGCTTCAATGGTCTACATCTTCGACGCCTCGACGAATCAACTCGTTCACGAACAACCCGTGGGCGAAGCGCCGGATCAATTCGCGTTTTCCGACACCTTTGCCTACGTGCGTTCGCTTGGCAGCGAGCAAGTGTCAGCCATTCGTCTCAGCACAGTCGGCAAGCAACTCGACGTGGTGAAGTTTCCCGGCGGTCAGTTAGCTCCAGGACAGTCAAAAGTGTATGCCGCAAGTGCCGATGCTTTCGTGCCGGCGCCGGAACCCGGCGCGGTGCTGCTCACGAACCCCGCGGACAAGATGATCTATTACTACTCGGAAGGCATGGCCGCGCCGATGGGTAACTTTCAAAACTATCGCCGCGTGCCGCGGGCGGTGAAAGTTGTCGATCGCAGTTTGCGAGAGGAAGCACGCGGCGTTTACTCGACGACGGCGCGGTTGCCGAAAGAGGGCGTCTATAACGTCTCGCTGCTTTTGGATTCACCACGCGTGGTCCATTGCTTTGAGGCGGTGGCGAAGTCGAATCCCGCGATTAAGTCGGAGCAGAAAACGGCGCTCCAGATCGAGTACTTGAATAAGGATCTGTCGTTGACTGCGGGAGAAGATTACAAGTTTCGTTTTCGACTGACTGATACCGCAACCAAACAGCCGAAGAGTGTTTTGAAAGACGTGGGTGTGCTTACGTTTCTTCCTCCGGGCAGTTGGCAGCAGCGCCAGATCGCAACTCCAGTCGGTGACGGCGTCTATGAAATCACGCTCAACGTTCCCGAAACCGGGGTCTACCTGGTCTTTGTCGAGAGCCCGTCTCAACGGGTTGAATACCGGCAACTGCCGTACGTAACTCTGCAGGCAAACGCTTCGCGGTAATGAAGAATTCTTTGTGTAACCTTTGTGTGCTTTGTGCCGTTGTGGTTATTGGATCCATTCCAACAACCACAAAGGCGCAAAGCACACAAAGAGAACTGCTCACCGCCAGCGAGCGGCGCGGTAAAGAGATCTATTTGAGAGGGACCAGCCCGTCCGGAAACGCAATCACAGGCTGGATGGGCGAGCTTTCCGTCCCGGCCTCAAACCTGAATTGCAGCGGCTGCCACGGAATGCGCGGCGAAGGCAAAACCGAGAGTGGCATCACCGCCGGAAACCTCACCTGGCCCAATCTTACGAAGCCGTACGGGCACACTCATCCAACCGGACGCAACCATGGACCATTCAACGAGTCGTCATTCATCCGCGCGGTCGTGAATGGCGTCGACTCAAACGGCAACAACCTGCTGGTCGCCATGCCGCGTTACAAGATCTCCGCGACAGACATGGCGGATCTGATCGCGTATCTCAAACGGATCGATTCCGATCTCGATCCCGGTCTCACTGACAGCAACATCAGGATAGGTTTAGTTTTACCATCCGAAGGCGCGCTCGCTGACGCCGGCGCGGCAATGAAAGACGTCCTGTCAGCCTACTTCGACGATCTGAATAATCGCGGCGGTATTTTCAGTCGTAAGATCGATCTCCGCATCGGCAACGTCGGCGCGGCGCAAAACTTTGCTCGAGACGATCAG
>JAICQI010000546.1 GCA_025937955.1 Pyrinomonadaceae bacterium | reverse complement strand
TCATCGATTACCTCGCATTCGCTCCCGCTGAAATCAACCGCGGCGTATTGCCTGAATTATCGTGCCATTCCCACTTATCTACCAACTCCATATAAACATCTTGAAAGTTACGTAAACCTGACTCAAAGTGCCGACGAACAACCGCAGTTGCCACATGGTGACCACCCTGGGCCACTCTCGCAGCCACACGCGCGACCGCAATCTCCGAAGCGGGCCGACTTTGCCGCCAAGACCGGCGCGATGTCTTTCAGGGTGTCGAGGACTTGCTGGTTACCGATGTCGCCCGCGTGAAGGATCATGTCGGTGCCTGCAAGAGCCTCAAGCGCCTGCGGGCGTACCAGGCCGTGAGTGTCGGAGATGATTCCGATTAGTTTAGAGTTGTGGTCCAATTCTTTCAGCGGCTTCCTTCGATGAGATAACCGGGTACACTTCAAAGCTAACAATATCGCTCCACTTCGAGAGCCATTCGTCGAGCAGAGTGCGATCATCCGTCTCCATCAGTTGAAAACACCTTTCGAGTTTCTCGTCGACCCAACTCGAGACGTAACGCAATCCTTCAGGAGCCAGGCGACCGTGATCGCGGAATCTGCGGTAGACCGGCAAAGGGTCCTGATTCATGAAATGTTCTACGACCATGTAAAGCATAACTATCCCTTCGAGCTTTTCCTGAGACTGAGGTAATGGTCGCGCTGCTTCTTGTCGAGTTTTTCGATTGTGTAGCGCAGGCACACGCGCGGCATGGTCGCGGCATGTTGGTCCAAAAACTTGAGTAGCCGCGGACGATCTTTGTCGCCCGCGAAGCGGAGCATCCAGCCGGTAGCTTTATGAACGAGGTCTTCCGTTTCGCCGAGCAGCAACTCGGCAATCTTGTAGGTATCGTCCAACTCACCTTTACGAATAAAGTACGCCGTGCTGACGATCGACGTGCGGCGCTCCCACATGTTCCGGGAGCGCGCGAGCTTGTAGAGAATCTTGCGCGGCTTGTCGGACAAGTAACCGCCGACGACATGAATCGAACAGACGTCGACCAGATCCCAATTGTTGATGCGGTCGTGTCGCCGGAGATAAAGGTCGTACAGTTCTTTTCTCCGCTCCGCAGTGGTCTTCTTGCTGCGCGCCTGCTTATCCATGATGCTACACCCGCCCGCGCGAACTTCATGGATCTTGCTTTCGAGTAGCTTCTCGATCTCGTCCGGCGTCATCGTGATGAATTCTTTGGCTAGCGCAAAGACCTGGCCCATGCGCACGCCGATGAACTGATCGGGCTCGCCGTCAGTTGGGGTCTTGAAATAGCGCAGAGTCTTCTCGCGTTCTGCGGCCGATTGGTAGGTTTTTAGTCGTTCAATGAAATGTTTGGCAGTCGGGGTCATGATGTTAATGAGTAGACAAGTTCAGCGTTAACCCTCTTAAGAAACCCACAATCGAGCATGAAATGAAACTTGTCAAACTTTTATTCAATGCGGTAGTCGCGTGGGCGCTGGGACTCGCATTCATCGCCGCCACTCTTTACTTCAGTAACAGCGGCGCAGATTTCACGACCACGGATCTCATGGGGTTCGGTGTGTTGGCCGTCGTGGCTTCCGGCCTGCTGATGTTGGTTTTGTATCTGCCAGGTCTTTACTGGTTAAAGCGACGCCGCGGTGGGGTGAGGCCACGAATAAATTTTGCCCTGCTCGCAGGCTTTGTTCTGTAATATTCCGCTGTTCATCACCTTAATTGTCCTGGTTAATCGGAAGATGTCGCTAAGTGAAGCGATAGGGTTTATGGTCACGTTCCTGATTATTGGATCAGTGTTCGGACTCGGATTCACTTTGGTTCATAAGCAGCACCAAGCTTGAGGTGTTACCAGACCCAAACCCATCGGGGTTCATTTCCACGCACCATACAACCGCCTAACATCACTTCACCTTTCCTGGCTCGATCCCCATTTGTTAGGCCCATCACATATGGAACAAAGCGCGGCGGCCCCGGATAGTTTTGCAGCGACACGTCGATCGGGAGAAATACTGCGATGAGAAAGCTCACAAAAATCAATCTCATCCAAATCGTCCGCGAGCTAAGAAGAAAATGAAAATAGGAAATGGCCAGTGCAACTAACAAAACGAAAGCGGTCAAGCGAGATGAACTGCGCCAAAGAACGATGGCGACGAGGAACAGAGTGGGACAAAACAGAAGTTTGAAGAATTTGGTTTTGGTTAACTTCATGATCAATCACCTCGGCTATAGGCTCCTCTAATGTGGAGCACGTGAACTTTGTGCTTTCTGATCGTGAACAAAACGCGATAACGTCCAACAATCATCTGGCGAATTTCCTCCGAGAACTCATCATCTTCCGGCGCAAGCGGAAAGCCCTTGGGTACAAGGCTGAGCTGTTTGGAAATTGCTGTCCGCAATTGGCGGACCCATCGTTGGGCCTCTTTCTTACCCCAGACACGACAACCCCAATCATAAGATCCACGCACGTCTGCCTGTGCAGAGACCTCGAAGACAACAGCGTAACGCTTCATTCGCGCTCGGGAATGCCTTTCTCAGCGAAAAACTCCCGGAAGAACTTTTCTGCTGGCTTGCCTGCATTCCGTTTCATGCTTTCCAATCCGCGCCTTATGCCCTCGATCGCTTCCATCCTGTCCTGCGCCTCAAGTAGTTTCTGATAACTTTCGGCGTCCTGGACGACCAGTTCAGCCTTGCCATTGACGGTTAGGACCACTGGCTGTCCGGTCTTTTTTAATTGGCGGACGATCTTCGCAGTGTCGCGTTTGAATGTGCTAAGGCTCTGAATGTCGCGTGTAAGTTTCATCGACCTACTCCGTTGCTAAATCTGCACTGAATTTCGCGACGAGTGTAGCATGATTCTGTCGGGGAAACTTGGCTGGTTCATCGCGTAACTGGGCAGCGTCATAATTACCTCCATTGCATCTGCTGCGGGTATTATGAAAGCAGTAGTTGCGGATCCACAACTCTTAGAGGCCCAATGATTATATTGCCTGAAACAGACGAAGACTTGTTGCGTGAGTGTGAGGTCGAGACCTTTCGCGCGAGTGGGCCAGGCGGTCAGCATGTGAACAAGACGGAAAGCGCGGTTCGGCTGAAGCATGTGCCCTCGGGTATCGTTGTGACGTCGCAGCAGGAACGCAGTCAACACCGGAACAAGTCGGTGTGCCTGCAAAGGCTGCGTAAAAAGATCGAGCAGTTGAACTATCGTCCCGCGAAACGCATCCGGACGCGTATGCCGCGTAGTGCGAAGAACCGGGCACTTGAAGAAAAAGCACGCCGTTCACAGATCAAGCGATTGCGCGCGAAGCCATCGACGGATGAGTGATTGCGAGCTCCCGTACCCACAGATTACACGGATTGATTTATGGATTCTGTGTAATCTGTGGCCGAAAACCTCTGCTTTGGTAATTCCGAGCTTTCTCGTACAATAAGCGTCCCCTGAACCTGATAGTCCCCTGATTTGCCTTTGCGCCCCCGCAAGATGGCTTAATCTTCCAGTTGAAGTGTGTCTTCTTAAAGTGTCGGACGATACCAGGACGAACAATATCTTAGTGGTTGACGATTCGCCGACGATGAGGCGGATGGTGATTACGTCGTTGGGATCCCTGCGAACGGTTAAGTCTACGCAGGCAGGCAGTGGTCTGGAGGCCATTGAGAGGCTGGCGATAGAGCCCGTAGATTTGATGGTGCTCGATCTGAATATGCCGGACATGCACGGCATGGAAGTGATCGATTTCGTCAGAAGTCACCAGGCATATCGAGACATTCCCATCGTGGTGCTGACGACTAAAGGCGAGGAGTCCAGCCGTAGAGAAGCCTTAGCCGCCGGCGCAAATCGTTACTTAACAAAACCTTTCGATCCGCGGCAGTTGGCTGACGTGGTGGGCTCACTGCTAAAGGCGCACTGATGGACACCCCAAACGCCGACAATCGTGGTGAGTTTTTCGATCAGTTTCTCGAC
Organism: Pyrinomonadaceae bacterium; assembly: GCA_025937955.1. Taxonomy (GTDB): domain Bacteria; phylum Acidobacteriota; class Blastocatellia; order Pyrinomonadales; family Pyrinomonadaceae; genus PSRF01. Next base: position 692 of record JAICQI010000546.1, on the reverse strand, counting down.
GATTATTACGCTGAGTGTGACGAACACCTGGTCTCGATCCGTCGCGCGTTAGTCACGGTGGAAGATGAAGTTGACGCGCATACAGTCGATCGCGCGCTACTCGATAATCTCTTTCGCAGCTTCCACACTCTCAAGGGAATCTCCGGCATGGTCGGTTTGGCCGCCGCCGAACAACTCGCTCACCATCTCGAAAGCTACCTGCGCGAATTGCGTGAAGGAACTTTGGCTCTAAGCGCGCCGGGATCTGAAGCGCTCGCGGCCGGTGTTTCGTTGCTCCAAGGTGTCATCAACGCGCGCCGCAACGATCAGCCTATTCCGTCGATCGACGAGATTGTGGAGCGACTGCAAACGATTTCCGCTAATTCAACGAGTAGCGAGAGTTCAACGCCCGCTTCCCAAAAGGGTGAGTCTACAGCTACGCATTGGCAGGTCGAATTTACGCCCACAGCGGAACTTGCCGAGCGTGGTGTCAACGTGAACAGTGTGCGATCGCGGTTGCAAGAGCTGGGCCAAGTGGTCCAGGCAAAGCCGGTCGTCAAAGGCGCCGGCGAGATTGCCTTCGAGTTTATTGTCGCGACGAACGCGGACCAATCAGCTTTTGCAAGTTTTAAGGCTGATGGTTTGACGTTCAAGCCTGCTCCGGTTGAGCCTACTCCACAATTTCGCGACATACAGCCCGTTCCGACGATCGC
>JAICQI010000487.1 GCA_025937955.1 Pyrinomonadaceae bacterium | reverse complement strand
GGGACCAACGACCACCCGGGCGATTATCGTTCATCCGGTTGTTCTGCTTGTCACGTGATCTACGCAAACGATCGCGAGCCCGCGCACTCCGCCTCCTACGGGCAAGCCGGTAATCTCGGGCGTTCGCAAACAGCCGACACTACCATCAAAAAAGACGAATCCGGACATCCGATCAAGCACCAGTTCACAAGCCAGATTCCGACGTCGCAGTGCATGGTGTGTCACATGCACCCGGGAACGAACATGGTCGCCACTTATCTCGGCGTCACCTGGTGGGACAACGAAAGCGACGGCGCGAAGATGTACCCGGCTAAGCAACACACTCCGAGTCAGGACGAAGAACAGGAGAAGCTCGATCGCAATCCTGAAGGCGCCAGCCTGCGCGGCCTGTGGTCCAACTTCGACTTTCTGAAAGACACCGGCACGCCCGCGTTCAACGCATTGCTGCGCAACACGCAGTTCGCGGACTTTCACGGCCACGGCTGGATGTTTCGCAAAGTCTTCAAACGCAATCGCAAGGGAAACCTGCTCGATGCGGACGGCAACATCGTCTCGCCTGATGATCCGGCGAAGTTCAGCAAGGCGGTGCATCTCAACGACATTCATCTCGAACGTGGGATGCATTGCGTCGATTGCCACTTCCGGCAGGACTCGCACGGCGACGGCAATCTCTACAACGAACCACGCGCCGCGATTGAGATCGCGTGCGAAGACTGTCATGGCACGATCCGGCAAAAGGCGTCGCTGTTTACTTCGGGACCCGCTGCTGCTGTCGTAACAGGCACAGTCGCTGAGCGTCGCAAGTCGCAGAACCAGCCGCTAGCAGGCCAGGATATGACGCGCATTCGCGTGCGTGATGCTGAAGGTGCGCGCATTCCACTGTTCCAGCGCGTTACGCGCGATCGGAAACGAAAAGACGAGAAGGGTGTCGACATCGATCTCAAGGCCGGCGACATCATGCAGAACTCGATGGTCGTTCCGGGACGCTGGTGGCGCGTGCCGCAGACGCTCGACACCGTGACGCAATCCAGTCGTGACTACAACGAGCAGTCGCGCTATGCGAAGACCATCCGCAAAGACAATGTCACCTGGGGGGAAGTCCCGTCCGATAACAATCAACTGGCCCATCGCGATAGCGACATGACGTGTGTCGCGTGTCATTCGTCGTGGGTGACGAGTTGTTTTGGCTGTCACTTGTCGATGCAGGCGAACCGCAAGATGCCAAATCGGCACAACGAAGGCGGCAACACGCGCAACTTCACGCAATACAATTACCAGGTCTTGCGCGACGACATCTTCATGATCGGTCGTGACGGCACGGTGACCGGAAATCGCGTCGCGCCCGTGCGTTCTTCGTCGGCGGTGCTGGTGAGCTCGCAAAACCAGAATCGTGAGTGGATCTACTCGCAGCAGCAAACAACTTCAGCCGAAGGTTTCGCGGGCCAGGCTTTCAACACGCACGTGCCACATACGGTGCGCTCGAAAGAAACTAAGACGTGCAGCGACTGCCATGTTTCCGAGAAGAACGACAACAACGCGTGGCTCGCGCAGTTGCTGTTGCAGGGAACAAACTTCGTGAATTTCATGGGTCGATACGTTTATATTGCCGCGGACCATTCGCTAGACGTTGTCGTCGCCACAGAACGAGATGAGCCGCAGGCCGTCATTGGCAGTACGCTCCAAAAGATCGCGTACCCCGCGAATTATGAGAAGTTTGTGCGGGGTGGCAGTGAGTTGAAGACGTTTTACGAGCACGTCGGCAATCCACGCGTGTTGCAGGTGCAGTTACGCGGTGAGTATGCGTACGTCGCGGCGGGAGAGGGTGGGCTGCGCGTTTACGACGTCGCGCAAATCGACCAGAAAGGGTTCTCGGAGCGGATCGTGACGGCGCCGGTGTCGCGCTTTGGTCAGAAGTTCTGGGTGAAGTCGAAATATGCGACGGCGGTCGCGGCGCCGACGACGCTCGCGGTCGATCCCGCGCGTACGAAATTGCCGGTCAATGAAGAGCGAAACATTCATCCGCTTTACGCCTATCTTTACTTTGTCGACAAGTACGAGGGATTGATAGTCGTGAATGCAGCGACCCTGCTCGATGGCGATCCGTTGAACAACTACTTGAAGCGTGCGGTTACATTCAATCCGAGTGGCGCGCTCAACGACGCTAACAACATCACGATCGCAGGGAATTACGCATACATCACGACTGCGCAGGGACTCGCGATCGTGAGTATCAACGATCCGTTGAAGCCGCAAATCGTGAAGCAGATCGGTTTGAAACATCCGCGCGCGGTGGCAATTCAGTTTCGCTATGGGTTTGTGGTTGACGAAGAAGGTTTGAAAGTCATCGATGTGACGATGCCGGAGCAGGCGCGAGTTGTCAGCGGCGCTGCTGTTTCGTTGGCCGATGCACACGATGTTTATGTGGCACGCACCTATGCATACGTCGCGAATGGAAAAGAAGGAATCGCAATCATCGATGTCGAACAGCCTGAGCATCCCCGGCTCGATCAAATGTTCAACGCCAATGGCACGCTGAACGATGTGCATCAGGTCAAGGTAGCGATGACGAACGCGAGTCTCTTTGCCTACGTGGCTGACGGCAAGAACGGAATGCGTATCTTGCAACTGACGTCGCCGGAGTCGATGCCTGAGTATGCCGGCTTCAGCCCGCGGCCGCGACCGGTGCTGATCGCGACATTCAAAACCAAAGGCGAAGCGCTCGCGATTTCGAAGCCGTTGGATCGCGATCGCGCGGTTGACGAGAGCGGCAATCAGGTTTCGGTGTTTGGGAGAAGAGGAGCACGCCCGTTCACGTACGACGAGATCTTGCGAATGCTGCGCACCGACGATGGTCGAGGCGATTGGTTCCAGGTGAGTGATAAGCCGCAGATGACGCAGATAAAATCCGGATTTTAATCCGCGTCATCTGCGTTTGCCAGATCGAATAATGAGGCCTGTGCCGCTGCCCTGCGCCGTCCTACTTTCTTGAGGGCCTCGGGTCCATCTTCGAACACTTCCAGCTCGTAACGCTCGAGTCGCGCCAGCACGTCACGCGCACTTGAAATAACCACCGGCGGCAGTCCAGCCAGACGCGCGACTTCGATGCCGTACGACTTCGACGCGCGCCCGCGCTCCAATCGATGCAGGAACACAACCTCACCTTCACGCTCCGTTGCCGTGATCTGATAATTCTGTGCGCCCGGAAGACGCTCGGCGAGTTCTGTTAGCTCGTGATAGTGCGTGGCGAAGAGAGTCTTGGCAGCGTGATCGGCGGAGTTGTGCAGGTACTCAGCCACTGCCCAGGCGATGGACAGTCCATCGAACGTCGCGGTGCCGCGTCCGATCTCGTCGAGTAGCACGAGCGAGCGGGGCGTGGCGCTGTGCAGGATTGCTGCCGTTTCAGTCATCTCGACCATGAATGTCGAACGACCACGCGTGAGATCGTCTGAAGCGCCCACTCTCGTCCAGATGCGATCGAGTAACGGCAGTCGCGCGCGTTCTGCAGGGACGAAACAACCGGTTTGCGCGAGAATACAGATGATCGCTGTCTGGCGCAGCACCGTGCTTTTGCCGCCCATGTTCGGGCCGGTGATGATCAGGAGCCGGTCGGTTGAGTTGTTGAGATAGATGCTGTTCGGCACGAAAGGCTCGTCGATGAATGCTTCGATCACCGGGTGGCGCCCGTGGACTATCTCGAGGTCGTCACCATCGTGCAGCACTGGTTGGGCGTAACGATGCCGCGCGGACGTTTCCGCGAACGAAGCAAGGACGTCGAGCGCGGCCAGTGCGCGCGCCGTCATCTGAATACGTTTTGTTTCGGCGGCGATCTGGCGGCAGACGTCTGTGAAGAGCTCCGTTTCCAACTGGATGATGCGTTCGTCGGCGCCGAGCACTTTCTTTTCCCAATCGCGCAGCTCTGGCGTGGTGAAGCGTTCGGCGTTGGCGAGTGTCTGCCGGCGTTCGTATTCGATCGGCACTCGCGTGGCGTTTGCTTTGGAGACTTCAATGAAGTATCCGAACACGCCATTGAAGCGAATTCGTAGGTTGTTTATGCCGCTGCGGTTGCGTTCGGTGGCTTCGAGAGTGGCGATGATCTGCTTGGCGTTGCGGCTGGTTGAGCGCAACTCGTCGAGCTCAGCTGAGTAACCGGCGCGGATCGTGTCGCCATCGCTGAGTTTGACTGGCGGGTCGTCGGTGATCGCGCGTCCGATGAGATCGCGTACGTCAGGTAGCTCGTCCGTGTTTTCAACCAGCACTTCTAATAGTGAAGCGTCAAATGCGCTCAACACCTCGCGAATCGCGGGCACCTGGTTGAGCGAACGCAACATTGCGCAGAGATCGCGGGGCGTGGCTGAGCCGAGACTGATGCGGCCCACGACACGTTCGAGATCCGAAACCTCTTTCAACAAAGCCCGCAGCTTGTCTCTCCGTACCTGTGACGCAAACAGATCTTGAACAGCCGCCAGTCTGGCTTCGACTTCGCCGCGCTTCACACACGGGCGCAACAGCCACGCACGTAGCAGGCGAGCGCCCATGCCGGTCACAGTTTCATCAATCACTTGTAACAGCGACCGCCCACTACCGCCCGCAAGCGACTCAACCAACTCAAGATTGCGAACAGTGACGCTGTCGAGCACGAGATGATCCTGCGGCTCGAAATAAACAAGATCCGTGACGTGATCGGCTGCGGCGCGTTGGGTCTCACGCGCGTAACGCAAACACGCGCCCGCCGCACGAATCGCTTCTTCCTTGCGACTCAAACCATAGCCATCGAGCGTTCGCACTTTGAAGTGATCGAGCAGCAGCGTCGTGCAATCATCTTTTTGCCACTGCCAATCGTCGAGAGGCGTCAACGTAGTGTCGAACTCAAGCTCCTCCCTGGAGTGCGGCGCCTTGGCGCCGCTTTGGCCAAAGCGGTGCCAAGGCACCGCACTCCAAGGAGACGCACCATCGTCGTTTCTGCCGAGAGGCAGCGGCGCTGTTTGTGCTTTACCCGTTAGACTGCTCTTGATCAGCGCCCCGAGAGAAGCGGGGAAGAGCAACTCTCGCGGCGCATACGATTCGAGC
>JAICQI010000445.1 GCA_025937955.1 Pyrinomonadaceae bacterium | reverse complement strand
GGGCGGCCACTCCGTGGCCGCCCGTGCTGGGAAACATGGATCACGCAAACACATTCGATGTGATCATTGCGGGGGCGGGGCCGGCGGGGTCGAGTGCTGCGATTCATCTGGCGCGTCGCGGTGTCCGCGTGTTGCTCGTTGAGCAGAAGAAGTTTCCGCGGGCAAAGTTGTGCGGTGAGTTTATTTCTCCTGAGTGTCAGAAACACTTCGAGAACCTCGGCGTCGCCGAATCCATGTCAGCCTCGCAACCCGCCGCGATCACCGAAACCGTCTTCTACTCCTCCGGCGGTCATCACATCACAGTCCCAAGCAGTTGGTTCGGCGGGCCCGCGGCGCTCGGCCTGAGCCGCGCCGTCATGGACCACGTGTTGCTCCGAAGAGCACAGGACTGCGGCGTCACTGTTATGGAAGGCACAACCGTCACCGAACCGATCCTACACGCGACTGAAGTACGCGGCGTGAGGGTGAAAGAAAATGAATACCTCGCGCCACTCACAATCGACGCCACCGGCCGCGCGCGCATCCTCACAAAGAAACTCCACCGCAGCGAACCAAAATCAAAACCAAAGTTGATCGCCTTCAAAGCGCACCTGCGCAACACACGCGTCGCGCCCAACGCGTGCGAGATCTACTTCTACCCGGACGGTTACGGAGGCTTGAGCACCGTCGAAGGCGAGATCAGCAATCTCTGCTTCATCATTTCCGCGGAACAAGTTAAGCGCCATTATTCCAACCCCGAAGTCGTCGTGCGCGAGATGGTAATGAAGAACCGGCGCGCCGCTTACACGCTCGAGCACGCACAACCAGTATCGGAGTGGCTGAGTGCCTCGTGGGAACGCTTCGGCCGGCAACAGCCGTGTCCTGCCAGAGGCCTGCTCACCATCGGAGACTCAGCGTCGTTCATCGATCCTTTCACCGGCAGCGGCATGCTAATGGCGCTCGAGAGTGGAGAGCTGGTTGCGGACGTGATTGTTCGTAATAGAAAAGCACCTTCATTAGTAGCCGCTGAATACGCTTCCGAGTACATCCAAAAGTTTGATTCACGCCTGCGGATTTCCGGCTGGCTGCGACGCGCGGCTTTCAATCCACGTCTAGCCGGCCTGGGTCTATCCATCTGCGGCGCCAGCAAACACTTTAGAAGTCGAATTGCGCGAGCCACTCGCTCCCCAAAGCGCGACCATCACGGCCCCTTGCGCGCAGGTTAAACTGCTTGCCACGTTGACTCTTTTAGAGTACAAAGGCTCAGCCAGTGCTGCTCTCTCTGTCACTGTTGCTCCCACGATTCATGTCCACTGGCAAAGCGAACGTAAACCAAGGGTTTTGTGACGCGCGAATGCCAGAGCCGCAAAAAACAACTAAGGAGAAATGACGATGTTTGTATCGTTGAAGCCCCGGCTTATCAGATCATTTCAAATCCCCGCTTTGTTAATGGTCCTGCTTCTCTCTGCCCACGCGGCTTTCGGACAAGCGCAGGCAAACGCCGCCGACATCCAGGGTCTTGTAAAAGACTCCACCGGCGCAGTCGTAGCAAATGCCGCTGTGACCGCGCGCAATCCGGCCACGAACTTCACGCGCGCCGCCATCACTAACGACGAAGGTCTTTATCGAATCATCAACGTGCCACCCGGCGACTATGAAATAACCGTTGAGGCGACGAACTTCAAAAAAGCCGTTTTGCCAAAGGTCACGGTTACGATCGGGCAAGCGGCGCAAATTGACGACATTACGCTCGAGCCGGGTCAGGTTTCCGAAATCGTCACTGTTTCCGATGCGACCGCGGAAATAGTTGAGACTTCCAAAACCGCTGTCGCGACGACGATCGATCAGCAGCGCATCAACAACCTCCCAATCAACGAACGCAACTACATAAACTTTGCGCTGACCACTTCCACTGTCAGCCGCGACGCAGGTCGTCCTATTGGACCAGCGCCTACGACGGGCTTGAACTTCGGTGGCCAGCGTGGTCGTTCCAACCTGGTCCAGGTTGATGGCGCCGACAACACGGACAACTCCGTAAACGCATCGCGCTCCACTGTCAGTCAGGAAGCAGTGCAGGAGTTTCAGGTAGTCACCAATTCGTTTGCAGCTGAGTTTGGCCGCTCTGCCGGTGGCGTGGTGAATGTTGTTACCAAGTCAGGCACCAACGAGCTGCACGGAAACATCTTCGGCTTTTTGCGTCACCGCAGCTTCCAGGCGCGCAACGCTTTTGCTCCCATCGAGGATCCGCCGTTCACACGCGCGCAATATGGATTCACTATCGGTGGACCGTTCGACAAGGATCGAACGTTCTTCTTCTTCGCTTTCGAACAACGGCGACGCAACGAGTCAGGCTTCTTTACTAGTGATGTGGCCCGGGGCTTGAACGGTTCCGCGACGATCCCTGTTATTCCCGGGTTAAACCCGATTGCGCGCACTTTCAACAACATCACTCCGGCGCAGGCGGCGTTCATCAATACGCTGGTGGCGACGGGTACTGCTAATGGAGTCTGCGGCGCGCGCGCGTATGCTTTCTTTGCGTCCAGCGGTGGAACCACAGCTTTAACAGGTAGCAACTCGTTAACTTCGCCAAACGATGGAAGTCTGTGTCCAGCGATTAGTCCTATCCTTCCCGGCGCGATTGGGCCACGTTTTATTCTGTCAGGCGCACCTGTCCCCAGCGGCACTACGAATGCTGCGGGTCAGTTCATAGCTTTCAGACCGCTTAATAGTCTGCAAAGGGTATTTCCGATTACGGACCGCACCACGTTCAACTCGTTTCGCTTGGATCATCTGATCACCGACAGGCATCAGTTCAATTTCCGATTCGGTTACAACCCAAGCGAGATCACTGGTATTCAGGTCGAATCACAAAACCAGTCGCTGGGCCAGAACGATTTCTCACGCACGGGCATACAAAAACTGCGAGACTTCTCGGCAGTCACGACCTTGACCTCGACGCTTTCCAACGCCGTCGTAAACGAAGCTCGTTTCAACTTCGGCGAGCGTCGTGCGGTTTTCAAATCGCAAAATGGCGACGCAGTGGCATTCAACATTTCCGGAACGGCCTTCATAGGTCGTGAGCTTTTCTCGCCCGTGGTACGCACCGAGACGCGATATGAGTTTACCGACATCGTGAATCTCGTTGCCGGAAACCATAATTTCAAGTTTGGCGGCGACATTGCTTTTGTCAACATACCCGAAGCAATCTTCGAGCTGAATTTCGCCGGCCTGTTCAACTTTGGTGGACTCTCCGCTGCTACACTTAATCCGGCGTTTGCAGGCGCTCCGGACTTCACGCCCGTCCAGCAATACGGTCTTGGATTCCCCGCCAACTTTATTCAGGGCTTTGGAAATCCGGTCAGCGGCTTCGGCAACAAACCGCTGGCGTTCTTTGCACAGGACTCCTGGAAAATACGTCCAAACTTAACTCTCAATTACGGTGTTCGTTACGACTATGAGTTGACGGACCAGGTTCCGACACTACCGCTGCGCGATCCGTTGTCGGGCATCACGCTCTCAGCTGCGGATACTCTCGCAGCGCAGGATGCGATGGGTGTGCAGCAAGGTTTTCCGCGGGACAAGAACAACTGGGCGCCGCGCCTGGCGGTTGCGTGGGATCCCTGGGGCGATGGAAAAACCTCTATTCGAGCCGCCTTTGGAATCTTCTACGACCATCCACTGCTGGCGATCGGATTCAACTCCGACATCGCAGACGCCGTGCAACAACAACAGGGCATCCTGACGCCGGGCAGCCCTGCGCAAACAGCTTTGCTAAACGCGGTGCAGGTCTTTCAGGGAACCGTATGTCCTCCGGGTGGACCAATAACGCCGATTTGCCCCGCTGGCGTGGTGACGCCTGGTGTTGCAGCCGGTTCGCAGTACCAATTCGGCCGGCAAAGGTTCAACGATCAAACGTTCCCCGGTTTTGGACCAGTGCTGCCCTTCACGCTCCACGTGCAGAAGAACTTTGAGTATGCCTACGCCAATCAAGGTAACTTCACGGTCGAGCGCGAACTGACGAGGGACATGACTCTCTCGGGTAGTTATATCTATGTTGGCGCGCGCCACTTGCCGCACCCGCTCGACATCAACGCTCCGCGAACTGATCTTCAGATCCAAAACTTCTTCCGGCTTGCGGGTCGCAATCCAGTCAGCACAACTGAAGCTGTCGCCTTCTCTATTCCAACCTCGGGCGCTCCTTGTCCCGGTGGCGTGCCGCTCCAGTGCTTCACCTTGGCGACGCCGACTGGGGTCCCGGCTTTTCCAAATGCAGGCCAGACATTTGCGATCATCGTACCTGGAATGATCACGGCGCCTTTAACAAATCTTGGCAGCCGCATTGTTAATGCGGCTGTAGCGAACTTCTTCAGGCCGAGTGCGCCAAACTATTTTCTGGCCCAGGCGCTTTCGGGCGGTCTCGTCTCCCCAGCGGTGTTGAATGGCGCACTCGCTGGTTCATTGCGATCCCCAGGAACACTTTCTCCCTTCGGATCTATCAACGCGCAAACGTCAGACGGCAATTCGAGCTATAACGCGTTGAATGTCGACCTGAAGAAACGCTTCTCAAATCAGTTCCAGTTCCTGGCTTCGTACACGTGGTCACATTCGATCGACGATTCGTCTGACCTGCAAACGCTATTGTTGCCGCAGGACAATCGAAACTTCGGCGCGGAGCGTGCCGACTCGCTGTTCGATCAACGCCACCGCTTTGTGTTCAGCGGCGTCATCGCTTCGCCGAGCAGTTGGGCCAGCGAAGGCGGAATTCATCGCGCACTTTCAAACTTCACGATCGCGCCGATATTCGAAGTCTCCTCGGGTCGGCCGTTCAATATCCTGAGCAACCAGGACACCAACAACGACCAGTCGAATCAGACTGACCGGCCGGCGGTGCGTGATGACGGAACACTTTGCGTCCCGGGTGCTGTCATTCCCGGCACGACTACCCTCTGCACGCCGCTCATTACGAACGGAGTGTTTACGAGCGGCAGCCTGGCACGTAATTTCGGTCTGACGCATAGTTACATGTCGTTGGATATGCGCATCGCGAAGCTGGTTCCACTTGGCGAGAGGGTCAGGCTGGAGTTGATCGCGGAAGGATTCAACCTCTTTAACCGGTTTAACGAAGCCGCCGCGTCGCCGTTCGTCGACGACGTTCGCAACTTCAATCAGCGCGCCGGCAACGGACGCTACTACAGCCGCTCGACTGCCGCGTACGATTCCAGGCAGTTCCAGTTTGGGCTGAAGCTGAACTTCTAAGAAGTTGTGCCGCGGCTGTACGCAGATATAAGCAAATACAGATGGGTTTATTTGCGTTCATCCCCGGCAAAAAAAAAATACGCCAAAAAACATACGAAGCGTTGTTTTACCACCCAAACCCGCC
>JAICQI010000319.1 GCA_025937955.1 Pyrinomonadaceae bacterium | reverse complement strand
GCCACGCAGAAAACTCCGTCGATTGATGGGTGTCTTCACAGATTACGCAGATTACGCAGATTTACTGTTCTGCGCAATCTGCGTAATCTGTGGCTATGTCTTCCTTCCCGGAATGGCTCGTGCCGATGGCGGCAACTTTGACGCAGGAGCGGTTCAGCGGGCCGGAGTGGATTTTCGAACGAAAGTTCGACGGCATCCGTCTGCTCGCTTACAAGAAGGGCAACGACGTCCAGTTGTTTTCGCGCAACCACCTGCCGCAGAACATTCCCGCAGTCCAGCAGGCAATCGAGCGTCTTCCGCATCACGAATTGATTCTCGACGGCGAGATCACCTGGCCCGGCAGCAAAATCGCATATCACGTGTTTGACATCATGTGGATCGACGGTCGCAACGTCACCACACTTTCACTCGAAGGACGTCGCGAGTTGTTGGCGCAATTGCCGTTTGAAGATCCACTGCATCACGTGACTCTGATCGATGAGCCATCACCGTGGGAGCGCGCGGAACGGGAAGGTTGGGAAGGTGTCATTGCGAAGCGACGTGGTTCGATCTACGAGCACCGTCGTTCAAAGCATTGGCTCAAGATGAAATGCGAGCTGTCGGAGAATTTTCTGATCGGTGGGTTTACGGATCCGCAGGGCAAGCGCGTCGGTCTTGGCGCACTGCTGGTTGGTTATTACAAAGACGGCGACTTCGTTTTCGCGGGAAAGATCGGAACCGGATTCGATACTAAATTACTGTTGGCGCTCCGTGAGCGGTTAGACAATCTCGAGATTTCAAAACCACCATTCACTGTAGCGAAAGGCCTGCCGCGATTACGCGCGCACTGGGTGCAACCGAAGATAACAGTGAAGGTTGGATTCATCGAGTGGACCGTGCATGGCAAGCTGCGCCATCCACGTCTGCTCGCAGTCGTTGATTCAGCAAACAGATGATCACGCATCCTGAGAAAATTCTGTTTCCGGGTGAGGGAATTACGAAGGGCGAGCTGGCGTCGTACTACGAGATGATTGCGCCGCTGATGCTGCCGCACCTGCGACGGCGACCAGTCACGATGGAGCGTTATCACCGCGGCATCGGCGCGCCGGGCTTCTTTCAAAAGGACGTATCGAAAGGGTTTCCTGAGTGGCTCGAGCGCGTTGAGGTGCCAAAGCACGGCGGCACTGTTCATCATCCGCTCGCGAACGACACTCGCTCGCTGCTCTGGCTGGCGAACCAGAACAGCATCACGATTCACGTTTGGCCGTCGCGCACGCCGAACTTATACAACCCTGACATTTGCGTTTTCGATCTCGATCCATCGCAGGAAGACGCCTTCGATACGCTGCGTGCGGCAGCATTGAGTTTGAGAGATCTGCTGGACGAGCTGGGTCTGCCGAGTTGGATAAAGACTTCCGGTTCGAAGGGGTTTCACATTGCGGTTCCGCTCGATGGCAAGTCTGACTTCGGCACCGTTGCGCGATTCGCGCACGTGGTGGGTAAGGTCATGGTGCAGCGTGATCCTGAGAATCTGACGCAGGAGTTTCACAAAGTCGATCGCGGTAGCCGCATTCTCGTAGATACGGGCCGCAATGGTTACAGCGCCACCTATGCCGCGACTTACACGGTGCGCGCCAAGCCAGGCGCGCCGGTGTCCGCGCCGGTCACGTGGGAAGAACTGGAGCGCGGCGACGTTGGTCCAAGAACATTTACTTTGCGAGGCATGGCCGAACGTGTTGCTGAAGTCGGCGACCTGTGGTCCGACATGCTCAAAAAGAAACGTTCCTTAAAACGCCCGATCGAACGTTTGAAAAAACTAACCGCTGATTACACGGATCCTTCATAAGATCCTTAGCTGCGAGGACGGGTCAGGTGGCCCCTGCCCCACAGTCGCACATTCTCAACCAGCGGCAACACGGAGCGACCATATTCCGACAACGAATAGACCACCGGTGCCGGGACCACGCCTTTCGGGTCGCGGTTGACTATGCCGTCGCTCATCAGTTCGCGTAGTTGCTGCGTGAGAACTTTCTGCGAGATGCCGGGCATGGCTTTGCGCAGGGCGGCGAAGTGCTTTGGCGATTCCGCCAGCCAGTAGATGATGATCAGCTTCCATTTTCCGCCGATGGCAGCAAAGGCGGCAGTTAGCGGACAGCCTTCGACCGGATTGGGCCGCACGTGTTGCTCATGGTTACCTGAAAGTGCCTTCTTGCTGGCGCTCATAAGTCGGTTTACAGTCCTTTTCAAGTAACGAGATTCGGGGAGGTAGGTGATGATAGTAGAAGTCCGCAGCTATCGGATCAAGCCGGGCAAGCGTGATGAGTTCATAAATTTGTTTGAAACGCGCGCCGTGCCGGCCCAGCGCACTTATGGAATAAATGTTATTGGACCATTTCTGGATGTCGAGAATCCGAACAAGTTTGTATTCCTGCGCAGCTTCCCCTCACTGGAAGAGCGCGAGCGCATGAAGGAAGCGTTTTACGGAAGCGAGTTGTGGAAGAACGAGTTGGAAGAACTGGCGATGCCGCTGCTCGACAGTTACGACGTCATTCTCTGCGAGACGTCGCCGGGTTGTGTGTTTGAGATTCATTAATCGCATTTTCGAGAACATGCAAGCGCTGCGCTGTCGAGCCTCGTGCTTCCACAACGCGCGTGCTGATTATCCCAAGTTCGTCGTCGAGCAACATCGTATTCAAACGCCGGTCGACGGTCTTTTGTAGTTTTGGATACTCCGATTCAAGAATTTGATCTTTATCGAGGGGCAAATACAAGATCAGATCGAGATTCTGCATAGCGTTCGAGACTGGACCGAGCAACGCTTCAGCACTGCCGCTCTCGAGCGCATCAACGTAAGCCAGAAAATCAATCGGACATCGCTCATAGATGACGTCCTCTCCCGGTGCGTGTTGCCGTAGGCGATCGATATTGAACGCGAGTTGGCGACGGAAATCTTCCACATTGGGGTCGTCAGAGAACTCTTCTCCGAAATCCTCAACCATCACGGTGTAAGGCTCAGGCTCGTGAGTAAACGCAGGGTGCGTTCTTAGAAACTCGTCAATCAGCGTCGACTTTCCAACGCCATGTGTTCCGGAAACAGCGATTCTCATCAAGAGGCTTGCAACTTATTGAGGTAAATCCACGCGTTAATGCCAGACTTCAGCTGGACCAAAACACGTTCGTAACCCTCAGGCTCGTAGGCGTCGGACTTTTCGAGTTCCTCCATCGTCACGCTGAATACTGTGCCCTCCACGAAATCGGAAGCGTTGCCGGTGAACTGGAGATTACGATGCTCTGCGGTGCCACTCTTCACCACGAAGTCTTCGTCTTCGATCGTTATCTTCACGAGACGATATCCGATCAAAACATCCGACCTGCCTTCGAGTCTGCGGCCAAATGTAGCGAGTTGAACTTCCTCTAATTGTAGAGTCCCGTAAGTAAACAACTGTTCCATGACGTTCACGTGGATAATGCGAGTCGCAGTCTGCTCAATCCACGAAAACTAAGATTAGCGCGCCATGCGGGAGCGTCGTCTAACATTTTCAGACTCGACGTCCGGTCCAGTAGTGTCGTGAATGCGATCTCCGCTTCGGTGTAGGCCAGTGACGCGCCAATGCAGTAATGTGGACCGTGCCCGAATGAAAGCGGCATGCCCTCGTCGCGCGAGATCTCGAGTTTTTCCGGTTCACTGAATTTCTCAGGGTCGCGGTTGGCCGAACCTAAAAGCAAAATGACGGTTTGCCCTTTCTTGATCGATTGATCATGCCACGAGAAATCTTCGGTGACTGCGCGTCCGGAAAACTGCACCGGGCTGTTGTACCTCGCAAACTCCCGCACAGCTAACGGCATCAGCGAAGGATTCTGCTTGAGAGTTGCGAGTTGATCGGAATGCTGAAGCAGGGCCAGTAATCCATTGCCAAGCAGGTTGCGAGTGGTTTCGTGTCCCGCGACGAGCAGCAGTGTGCATTGGCCCAACAGTTCTTCCTCTGTCAGTACTTCACCTTCTTCCTCGACGCGCAGCAATAGACTTACCAGGTCGTCTCCTTTGTTTTCGCGCCGCTCGGGAAGCAGTGCGCGGAAATATTCCGTGAGGCTGACGAGGCTGTTCTGCGCCCGCCGCGCGTCTTCTACAGGCGCAGTAGCGTTGCCGAAGAAGTCAGCAAGGTCATCAGACCAGATCTGAAAATCACGTTGATCCTCGCTGGGTATGCCAAGCATTTCTGCAATTACTCTGACGGGCAAAGGATTTGCAAACTCAGTCATGAACTCCATTTCGGCCTTCGCAAGCGCCTGGTCCAAAAGTGTATTCACGGCGTGCTGAATACGCGGGCGCAGTCGCTGGATCATGTTAGGCGTAAATTCCTTGTTCAGGAGTTTGCGGAGGCGACTGTGATGTGGCGGATCGAGAAAGAGCATCCACTTGGAAAATATCTGGTTGAACGTTGCGAATTCGCTTTGCACTTCGCTTGGAAGCGCAGCCGTGAGCGTGTGGCTGCGTCGACTGGAGAGACGCGCGTCGTGTAGTCCGGTCAGCACATCGGCATAACGGCTCACCAGCCATGCACCGTTGCGAAACTTGTCTGTCCAATGCAAGGGCGCGGTTGTGCGCAGGTGATGGTAGATTTTGTAAGGGTTGGCAATGAAATCTGAATCGAACATTTGTTTGTCATTTTATCGGAGTGTTCAAATCGCCTCCCAAGAGTTTTTGAGGGACTTGCTTGAACGTGTATTTCGACGACGAGCGAGCGAGATCAAACACCCAGATCATGTCGAAACAATCTTCGGGCCAGTCCTTGGGTGCGACGTTTTTGTTGCCGAGGATGTGTACGGCAATCTCCGGGATGTATTCGCGCTGCCAGCAAATCAGCACCACCCCCTTACACGCGACGGCTTCTTCCAACATGCTTTCGAAGTCGGATCGCTGGAAATTAGAGTTGACTCTAATTGCGAGTTTGTGAGCTAAGGGAATGAGTGTTTCGAGTGGTCGCTTGCTGCCTTTGCGTCGTAGCGGTTTTGATGAAAACAGGAACTGTGGTTTGGCGAGCGAGGCATGTTGAAAGTGTCCGTTGTTAGGCGCCAGGAGATTTGCCAGGGCGCCCGCTCTCTGCCACCCGCGAACCTCGAGTGATTCTTTACTGCGTTCGCCGTCTGCGGTAACACCGTACGGGGCGGAATCTTTGGCAGGCTTCTCAGCGTGCCGGATCAACATGATCTTGGTTGCGCGTCGGGTGGGCTTTTTGTTCGGGTTCACGGTCAGAATTAATAACCGCTCGGCGTAATGAGCGTCAAACAGGCAGAGCAAAACGGGCGACTAAGCGTCGCCCGTTTTAAGTATCCTGGTGCCCGCTAGTAGATTCGAACTACTGACCCCTCGCGTGTGAAGCGAGTGCTCTACCACTGAGCCAAGCGGGCGTATGTTTAAGGAAACGTATGCTACACCGCGAGTTGCTTGTTTTGCAACGCTCGCTTTTTGACGCTCTCAACGCTCCCACACCGTCAATGCCACGCGTTTTCGCTGCCGCTAAGAGTCGATCTCAGACTTAAGCAAGCAAAACTCACAGATTCGTGACCTCGGTTTAACTTCTTCCGTTGTATCCTCAGAAACACTCAATCGCTTAAGTAATGAACGCATAAAGCAGAGGGTGAGACTAGTGGCGGAGCGTAAATTCAAGGTCGGCGATCGCGTGAAATGGGACAGTTCCGGCGGGCAAGCGGAGGGTAAAATCGTGCGTGTCGCGCGCGCGAGCGGCAGCATTAAAGAATTTGAGTATAAGGCTTCATCCGACGACCCGCGCTACATCGTCGAAACCGATGAGGGCAAGCACGCGGCACACAAGGCTGGAGAGTTGCGCAGAGCCTGACGCGCAGCGTCAGACAACGGCAGAGAATGCCACTACCGAACAAGGGGAGAGTTTTATGGCAAACGCATCACAGATCAGAGAACACATGGAAGTCGTCGGCTCAGATGGACAGCACGTCGGAACCGTGGACAAGGTCGAAGGAGATCGCATTAAGTTGACGAAGAATGATCCACAGGCGCAGGGTCAGCATCGTTACATCCCACTCGATATCGTCGCGTCGGTCGAGCAAAACGCCGTCCGGCTCAACGTGACCGCCGACGAGGCGCGACAACAGGCAAAGGGCGGCGGAGGCTCTATGGGACAGGCAGGCGGCTCCAGGTGAGCTATTGCCCAGGCGTCCAGCCCTCCGGCCTATGATGGTCGCGCGCTGCCAGAAATCGTTCGATAACTCACTCATCCCCGGCATCTTGCAGTCCTCACCGCGAAGTGTGCTCGCATGCGAATACATTACCCCTTAACGCTTATCCTGCCCTTTGAGGAATCTTTCAAACTCTTTGAGAAAATTTGCAAGTTCTCTAAAGACTTTCAGACTGTTAGCCTCTAAAGTCCCGAAATATTTTCGGGGGTTCTCTCACAGTGAACAAAGTAAGAGCCAGCGGCGGGCCTCAGTGGTATGCCGTCTGCGCCAAATCCAAAGAGGAAAATCGTCCTGAAGTTAATTTAAAGACTTCGGGAATCAGCACATTCATGCCCCGACTGAGAGAGCGTCGTTACCGTTCCCTGATAACGAAGTTATCTGAGTTTCACAAGCAATTATCCCTCGATACCTCTTCGCGCGTTCCAATCGTCGGGACGATTCGATCCCAAAGCGACGGCGACGGTTTCGTTACGTTGGATGAAGATATTGTTAATTGTGGTGACACCGATCAGGAGAAGCGAACAGGATCAGGGAAATTGAATACAGTTGGGAGGGAACCTCACTTCTCTTAAAGGACATTTGATAACAGCAGAAACGTGAGACCTGGCTGGATACGTCGG
>JAICQI010000954.1 GCA_025937955.1 Pyrinomonadaceae bacterium | reverse complement strand
TCCTTGACGATGTGCGAATAAAGATGAGTCGCGACCGCGGTCGAATCAGGTGTAACACCACCAACAACCTTTGGAATGTTATGTGTAAGAAAACTCGGATTGCCGGGATCGACACGTTCCGGCGAAAACGCCAGCAGAAAATCCTCGTCGAGCTTTAAGCCCTTCTCCTCAAACATCGGCAACAGCACTTCGTCAGTCGTGCCCGGATAAGTAGTCGATTCGAGGACGATCACCTGCCCGCGACGCAAACGCTTTGCGATCTCCTCGCTCGCCGCCAGGATGTAAGAGATGTCAGGCTCTTTCGTTTTGCGCAACGGCGTCGGCACGCAAATGATGATCGCGTCGCACTGGCTGAGATGATTGAAGTCTGTCGTAGCCTGCAGCCGCTTGGCGTCAACTACCTCCCGCACCTTGTGCGACGGCACGTCCCCGATGTAGGAACTACCCTCGTTGATCTGCTTTGCTTTCGACTCATCGACCTCGAAACCCGTGGCCTTGAACCCCCTGGAAGCAAACTCCACGAGCAGCGGCAGCCCGACGTAGCCAAGGCCGATGACGCCCACGTGGGCTTGTTTGTTGGTTATTAAATCGATTAGTTCATTTTTCATAAGGTAGCGAACTCCAAACCGGAAAGACTAGGTGAGCGCGTTGAGTAGTGTCAAGCAAGCGTTTTCTCTTGACACACGGCGGCGCGGCCCACTATACCCACTCGACCAAATGAACAACGAAACTTCCCCCAAACTGGTCCGCGAGCTGAGCCTGCTCGATGCCACCATGATAGTCGTCGGGTCGATGATCGGATCGGGGATCTTTATCGTTTCCGCCGAATCCTCGCGACTGGTGGGCTCGCCCGGATGGTTGCTGATGGCTTGGGCGCTCGCGGGCGTGCTCACGATCACGGGCGCGCTCTGTTGCGCTGAATTGGCTGCCATGTGGCCACGCGCCGGTGGCCAGTACGTATTTCTCAGGGAAGCGTATGGACCGTCGATCGGGTTTCTTTTTGGGTGGGGTCTGTTTCTGATCATTCAAACCGGGACCATTGCCGCGGTCGCGGTCGCATTTGCAAACTTTACCGGCGTGCTCACGAACTGGGTCTCAGCGGATCGCTATCTCATTCCGCAGCTCGTCATAATCCATCCGTTCACGATCAATCAACTTTCGTTCAATGGCTATGCGTTGAGTTTGTCGACACAGCAACTCCTCGCGGTGGTTATGATCCTGCTTCTCACGTTCATCAACACGCGCGGGCTAACGACCGGCAAGATCATTCAGAACACGTTTACCTTTACGAAGACCGGCGCATTGGTCGGCTTGATTTTGATCGGATTGTTCCTGGGATGGAACCGCAACAGTGCCGCCTACACTTCTTCTTGGTGGGCGCCTTGGGAAAATGGTTGGAAACCGACCGCGTCGCAGGTTTGGTTTGACCCGACGAGCCACGGCCTGCTCGTGTTGGCGCTGCTGATGCTGCTGGGCAGGGCGATGGTTGGGCCTCTCTTCGCGCAGTCCGCATGGAACAACGTCACTTTTACTGCCGGAGAGGTTCGCGATCCGGGAAAGAACTTGCCACGCGCGTTGTTGCTCGGTTGTGGGATCGTGGTGACGCTGTATCTGCTCGCAAACCTTGCGTACGTGGTGACGCTGCCGCTCGCGGGGATTCAGAACGCGCCGCAGAATCGTGTGGCAACTGCGGTGATGCAAGCGGTGCTTGGTCCCAGTGGCACGATCATCATGGCGCTCGCGATCATGATTTCGACTTTTGGTTGTAACAACGGACTGATACTGGCGGGCGCGCGTGTTTATTACGCGATGGCGAG
>JAICQI010000948.1 GCA_025937955.1 Pyrinomonadaceae bacterium | reverse complement strand
CGGACGCTTTTTGCCCTGAATCCGACCACGCGAGAAGGAATGAAAGTCCTCACAGCCAAGGTTTTCTACAACAAGGCATTTCAAACCGATGCCGTGATCGATATGGCGATCGCTGCTCGCCTTGCCGCCGGCGACGGGTTCACAATCAAAAGCATCACCGAGTCGATCATCCGCGGCGAAGACTTTCTCGACGACACTGTGAAGACGATTAAACGTCCCACGCTGATCGTCTGGGGACGCGAGGACGGTCTCGTGCCTCTGGCCGAGGGAGAGCGCTTTCACAAAGATATCGCCGGCTCAAAGCTCGTTGTCTTCGATCAGTGTGGCCACGTTCCGAACTTCGAGAAACCCGGGGAGTTCAATGCGGCGGTAATCAAGTTTCTCACTACAGACGCTCAATAAGATGAACTTTACTGTTGGCGATAGCGCCGAAATCAAAAAGACAATCGAGCAAGCTGATATCGATGCATTTGCCGAAGTGACTGGCGATCACAATCCCGTTCACGTTGACGAAGAGTTTGCGAAGACGACTCGCTTTGGGCGACGCATCGCTCATGGCATGTTGACGGCGTCGCTGATCTCGTCGGTGCTGGCAAACAAACTGCCCGGTGAGGGAAGCGTCTATCTCAACCAAACGCTGCAATTCGTCGCGCCTGTTTTCCCCGGTGATGAGATCACGGCGCGCGTCACTGTGAAAGAAATTCGCGAAGACAAACCCATCCTCAAACTCGAGACGATCTGTATGAATCAACGCGACGAAATCGTCATTCGTGGTGAAGCAACTGTTTTAGCCGCGGATAAACGCAGATGAATACAGATCAGAACTCGGTTCGCAGCTATTCCTGGTATGCGCTCGGGTTGTTGACGCTGGTTTACGTCTTCAACTATCTCGACCGCACCATTATTTACATCCTGCTGCCGCTGATCAAACGCGAGATGGCGTTTACTGACTTGCAGCTCGCACTGCTCGGCAGCATGTCGTTTGTCATCTTCTTCACCGTCCTCGGAATTCCTTTTGGACGTCTCGCCGATCGCTCCGTGCGGAAAAACATGATCGCCGCCGGACTCGCGGTTTGGAGTCTCTTTTCAGGTCTCACCGGATTTGCAACCGGTTTCTGGTCGTTACTGATCTGCCGCATGATGGTCGGCGTCGGAGAAGCGACTCTTGGACCAGCAGCATTATCGTTGTTGAGCGACTACTTCCCGCCGCGCGTGCGAGCGACGGTGCAGGCCATCTACTCATCCGGGATCGCGATCGGTGCCGGCCTGGCTTTCTTCCTCGGCGGCTGGTTGGGCCAGTACTACGGCTGGCGTGTCGCTTTTTACGCGCTTGGTTTTCCGGGACTTGCCATCGCTGTCCTCGTTTTCTTTCTGCGAGAGGCGCGACGCGGTACGACCGAGACCGTCACCACCAGATACACGGCGAGTGATTGGAAGATTCTCTTCAAGTCCGTGCCGTTACGTTATCACTACCTGGGTTACGGTTGTTTTGGCCTGGCAGCCAACAACCTTTCGTTCTGGGGACCGACATTTGTTACGCGCGTCTATCAGCTCGACCTGGTGACGATTGGTTTTTACGGCGGCGTGCTGACGTTGATTGCAGGCGTGCCCGGCACGATTCTCGGCGGCTATCTTGCGGACAAGTTTAGACGATTTGGGCGCGGCGGCCGAATGTTGTTTGGCGCACTGGCAGCACTAATCGCCGTGCCTTTCTGGTTGTTGTTCATCTTCTCAGGAAATCTCTTGTTGCTGCTTCTAGCGAACCTCGTTTTGCTTGCGCTCTCGCTCGTGTGGCTTGGACCAGCAGCGGCGGACGTTCATGATATCGCCGGTCCGGAGCTGCGTGGGCTCGGCATCGGTGTTT
>JAICQI010000769.1 GCA_025937955.1 Pyrinomonadaceae bacterium | reverse complement strand
TTTAAATCGTCATTGAAGTTGGCGATGTCCTTGTCCCAGCGAGCGCGTTCATCGTTGTTGCTAACGGCATGTGGATGAATGTCGGGGCCGCCTGCGGCTGCAAGCATGGCAAAGCCCTCACCAAAAGCTCCGGTCCAGGTAAGCGCTGTTTGCACGCTCGCCGGCAATTTCTCGCGCTCCGCTGTAGTCTGTTTCGAAGGGCAACCGGTGCCATAGCCGATGTGATGCATTTCGTGAGCGAGCGTGTTTTCGAACTTCTGCGGACTCACCGTCGGATCCAGATACATGAAGATAGCCGGATCCTTCTTCACATCAAAAACAAAACTGTTCTCGCGTGGCTTGATAACAGGATAGATCTTCGCGCTGATACGCGCGTCTTTTGGCAGGTAATTCAATGCGAGTCCCGCAGCACGCGTGATATCGGCGCGCTTCCACTTTTCGAGTGCTTCTCGCAGAGCCGTTGCGCGTGCGGCGAGTTGATCGGAGAGTACAAAGGTCTTGAAGTCAGCATCCTCGAACGAACGCTGCATGGATGTTTCGCGTTGCTTGAGTCGAACGTAACCTTCGCTCGCGAAGAGTTGTTGCCAATCAGCGTCGGAAATTGTCTCGTTCGTTTTCTTCTTACTGAGAATAGTTAATACAGCCTCGGCCTCATCAGTAACCAGCCGCACGTTCACCTGCTCTTGCGTAACTTTACCGAACGTTGCAAGCGGCAGGGCCAGGACCAATAACTGGACAAAAAGTAGGTATGTCACACAAAAACTCCCATCAAAACCAGAACTAATCCGCGGGAAAGACAGTATTAAGACCTGAGATTCATAATGTGAAAGCCTTGCTTGTAACTGCCATTCGCGTCCTGGCAGTGACCATTCTCTACTTCAGCACTTTTGCTGTGGTATCAGGGGCACTGCTCTCGAACGCGTCTGAACAAAATGCGACTGCGGACGCGGGAGCAACGCTGCGAGCTCTGTTACTCGTCAGTTTCATAAATGCGGTCGTTTGGACTTACGTCATACGCCGTTCACAGTGGACCGGCTGGAAACTCATTCTAACAGTCTTCCTTTTATTCTACGGCGTGAGCACTCTGATGCCGCAGATCGAGACGGCGTATTTCATTACACGTCTGCCACCGGGTTTGCTACCGCGCTTGTTCGTTGCAGGAGCGATCATTGCAGCAGTGTTTGCTCCCTTGTCCGTGTTGATCCTTGGGAAAGCCAGATCCTCGCAGGCAAACGAAACCTCACGGCTGAAGATGCCCATAAGCGTATGGATCACGAGATCATGCGCGATCGTCATTGCTTATCTCTTCCTGTATTTCACGTTCGGCTATTTCATCGCCTGGAAGAATGAGGCGGTGCGGGCTTATTACGGTGGCAGTGATCCGGGCAGCTTCGTTACGCATATAACAAATCTGCTGCGCGCTGAGCCATTACTTTTTCTCCTGCAAGTAGTGCGTGCTTTGTTGTGGGCTGCGATCGCAGTGCCCGTGATAAAAATGATGAAAGGTAGCTGGTGGGAGACCGGGCTGGCAGTAGCGCTGTTGTTTGCAGTAATGACCTCACAACTCTTGTTACCAAATCCACTGATGCCGGACGAGGTGCGCATGGTGCACCTGGTGGAAACAGCAACTTCCAATTTTCTGTTCGGCTGGCTGGTGGTGCTGATCCTGACCTCGTCCAAGCCAGATCGTTGAGTTTGAGCAAAAGCTACCCTCACTCTCACCCGATCTACTCCCTCCGCGGAACTTGAAGTATATTCTCGCGTGTTAACAGGACACCTGACTAAGAACCGCACCTGAGGAGATGGTTATGAGGCCTGTACCGCGTTCCAACTACTTCACATTCCGAATTTTTTCCATACTGTGCCTTTTACTGCTGCCACCCCTTGCCGCCGCTCAGAGCACCGTAGATTACTGCGAGCCGAGCGACGCTGTGAAAGAAGACATTAGAAAGGTCAACCACGTTAACTATGAAAACCTGCCTTTCGCTACGCGGCGCGAACGGCAGATCGCAATGTTGCAGGAACTGCTGAAGAAATACCCCGGCGACTTCCACGTACAGCGACGTTACCAGGATGCTCGTCGCAGCGGATTATTAGTGGATTGGGCGCCGCTGGCAGCCGACTACCGCGCACAAATGGAGAAGAACCCACGCGATCCGGTGGCAGTCTATCTATACAGTCGCTTGCTGATCGGTCGGAACACAAAAGAAACGATCGAACTTTCGAACAAGCTCATTCAGCTCTCACCTGATTTTCCCTGGGCTCACTTACAGTTGGCGGAAATTTACGACTATCCGACCCTCAAAGACAGCACTAAATCTGTAGAGCACCTGAAGCAATGGATGTCCAAGTGTCCAAAGTCCCTGGACGCGCTTCGCTTGATCTCGCGCGCCGGTAACAAGAACCTGATGACGAGCGCTGCGCAAAGCTTGCGTTCTCGACTGGAATCCTCAACGGCCATTGATGATCTCGCCTACTGGGACCAGCTCTGGACACTAGAGTTCAAAATAAAGCCGGTGCCTGAACATGAGCAGTTGCGCAAGCAGATCGCCGCTGACTTAACACGCATTCGCGCCGGAGATCTCGACAGCCAGGAACGGCTGGAGGCACTTCAAACCGGTTACAAGCAACTCGGCGACAAAGCCGGTCAGCGTTTTGTAGAAGAAGAATTCCTGCGGCGGATGCCGAAATCCTCAGCAGCAAGACGTGTCGTTCAGTCGCGTTTCTTCGACGAACACAAATATCCCAAGTTCGAAAGCTCAGACGAGGAGAAACAGGCATTTCACAAGGCAGTGGTGCAGGTAACAAGTGAGTGGCTTAAGCGCTGGCCTGATGATGAGCTCACTTTGTCCAATCGAGTTCGTTCATTAATGGCAGTGGCAGAATCGACGAATGAGGACGTCGAGGCCGCTTACAAAGATTTTGCAAGAGTCCACGACGGCCAGACTTCGTATTCAATTCCTCCGCTTGAAAATACTGTAGCCCGCGTCTATCTCAAGCGTGGGTTCCACCTTGAAGCAGTTCCGGCGATTCTCCAAAAAGGCATTGATGAAATCGATCGACTCGAAAAGCATCGTAATCCTTCCGACGTTTTCCCGCGCAACGAAGAGATGGAAGGCGCCAATTCCAGGTTTATCCGCATGGACAGCTGGCCGATGAT
>JAICQI010000222.1 GCA_025937955.1 Pyrinomonadaceae bacterium | reverse complement strand
TCTGTTCCTCGGTGCCCCAGGTGTAAAGCGTCAGCGAATTCAATCCGGTATGGACCGACATCACCACGCGCATGAACGTATCAACCGCCTCGAGCTCTTCACAGACCAAGCCCAGCGAGATGTAATCGAATCCCGCGCCGCCGTACTCCTCGGGAATGCAAACACCGAGCAGGTTCAAAGCGGCCATGTTCTTCAGCACTGAAGGCTGGAAATGCTGCTTCTCGTCCCATTCCTTTATGTGTGGCGCTACCTCTTTCTGCGCAAACTCCCGCACCGTTTGCACCAGCGCCTTGTGATCTTCAGTCAGTTCAAAATCGATCATGACGTTACTCTTTTCAGTAGGTTGCTAAAAATGACCGGACATCTTACCGAAGGCCACAAAAAAGCACAAAAAGCGCAAAAAACCTTCGCGAAATGATTTGTGCGTTTTGTGCTTCCTCGTGGCTTGTCTATACTTCGCCACATGCCGAAGAAAAATCGCGCAGGCGATGTAACCACCGTGGGACTGGTGCAGATGAGTTGTGTCCCGGAGCCGGAAAAGAACCTCAAGAAAGCGATCGCGGGTATCAAAGAGGCCGCCGAACGCGGCGCACAGATCGTCTGTCTCCAGGAGCTCTTTCGCTCGCAGTACTTCTGTCAAACAGAAGATATTCAGCTCTTCAAACTGGCTGAGACCATTCCTGGTCCATCAACCGAGGCCCTGTGTAAAGTGGCGCGCAAGCACAAGGTCGTGATCGTTGCGTCGCTGTTTGAGAAGAGAGCGGCCGGCGTTTATCACAACACCGCCGTCATGATCGACGCCTCCGGGGAAATAACCGGCAAGTATCGCAAGATGCACATCCCGGACGACCCCCTCTATTACGAGAAGTTCTATTTCACTCCCGGCGATCTGGGCTTCCAAACGCACGACACCAGGTACGGCAAGATCGGCACGCTCGTCTGTTGGGACCAGTGGTTTCCCGAGGCTGCTCGCCTGACCGCGCTCGGCGGCGCGCAGTTTCTCTTTTATCCGACCGCGATCGGATGGCTTCCCGACGAAGAGCAGTCGATGAACGAAGCACAGCACTCTGCCTGGGAAACGATTCAGCGCGGTCACGCGATTGCGAATGGGGTTTACGTTGTCGTGGTGAACCGGGTTGGCAAGGAAGGAAAGCTCACCTTCTGGGGCCAATCGTTCGTGGCCGATCCCTTCGGACGCATCATCGCTAAAGCATCGGCGGATAGCGAAGAAGTGATGGTAGTCGAATGCGATCTTTCAAAGATTGAAGAGACGCGGCAGAACTGGCCTTTCCTGCGCGACCGTCGTATCGATGCCTACGAGGGGCTCCGTTTCAGATTTGGTAAATAACTATGAACTACGGCCCGCTGGATTTCCTGGGCAACATCGGCGTGGTGGTGCTGATGGTCACCTATCTGATGTTGCAGTTGAACAAACTCAGTAGCGACGGGCTCGCGTATTCGCTGCTCAATGCGATTGGCGCCAGCCTTGTCGTCGTGTCACTGCTCTCCAACTTCAATCTCTCCGCGCTGCTGGTGGAAGTTTTCTGGGTGCTGATTAGTCTCGTCGGCATCTACAGGTACTTTCGCCTGAAAGCGCTCCGCTCCGAAACTCTCGATGGCTGAACCGAAGGCAAAGACTCCAGCCTCGCTCGGCTTTCACATGCCGGCGGAATGGCACCCGCACCAGTCGACCTGGTTGACGTGGCCCAAGGACCCGGAAACCTGGCCCGGCAGGGTGACGCAGGTCGAAGAGATCTATCTCCAGATGATCGCCGCACTTACTCCGCACGAATTTGTCGACCTGCTTGTTGACGATGCGGAAACAGAGCAAAAAGTGCGCGCGAGGTGCAGTGCGGCCACCGCCGCTCGCATTCGCTTTCACCACCTTCGAACAGTCGACTCGTGGATTCGCGACTATGGACCAAACTTTTTGATTGGCGCCAATAACGAGGGCGCCTTCAACGACTGGGTCTTTAATGCGTGGGGAAACAAGTACGAAGAGCTCAAGAAAGACGACAGCATCCCGCAACGCTTGGAACCGATCCTGAAGCTGCCAAGATTTGCACCGGGAATCGTAATGGAAGGCGGTTCAATTGAAGTCAATGGAGCCGGATGCGTACTGACGACCGAACAGTGCCTGCTCAATCCAAACCGGAATCCTGATTTCTCACAAACAGAGATCGAACAGTACTTGAAAGACTATCTCGGAGTAACCAAAGTGTTATGGCTGGGCGAGGGCATCGTCGGAGACGACACTGACGGTCACATCGATGACATCGCACGGTTCATCGCTCCAAACATGATCGTTTGCGCGGTCGAAGAAGATCCCGCCGACCCGAACTATGAAATCCTGCAGGACAATCTCGCGCGATTGAGATCGATGACCGACGCAGCCGGAAACTCTTTTGAGATTGTCACCTTACCGATGCCGGGCGTGGTGGGCGGCACAAGCACCGGCACCCGCGATCTCGAACGTCTCCCTGCCAGCTACGCAAACTTTTACATCGCGAACAGCGTCGTTCTCGCCCCTGTATTCGGCCACCCGAATGACGCTCGCGTCGTGGAAACCCTCCAAAAGTTTTTCCCAACGCGCCGAATAGTCCCGATCAACTGCGAACCCCTCGTCTGGGGCATGGGCACAATCCACTGCGTCACACAACAACAGCCACAGATTTCCACGGATTAAAACGCGGATTTAATCCGTCTCAAAATCCGTGTTTATCCGTGGCTAATAATCTTCCGGGCTTCTTCAAGCGCATCGTCCAGACTGCGCACTCTTCCATCCAACTGCATTTCGTAAACCGCCCGCGTGATCTCTCCCATCCGCGGCCCGGGCTCGACTCCCAACTCCAGCAGATGTCTACCAAGCAACAGCGGTTCGGGCGGACGTTGCTCCACCTGCAGCTCCCGCGTGCGTTGGATAAACCATTCCTGTGCTTCAGCCCCGTACCACTGCGCTCGCGGCACCCATTCAGCATTACGTCCCAACGAATCCGCCTTCGCCACTCGATACAAGAGGTCAGGCTCACATCTCCGCGCCAGGCGCCGAAACGCTCCCTCGCCGACCTCGTCGCGCTTCTTGTAAAACTCGCCTGGCTTCAGATGCTCGCGCACGAGCGCGATCACCTGCCCGCGCACGTTGTAACCCTCGATCGTATGAACGTTGATCCGAT
The DNA here is from genome assembly GCA_025937955.1 of Pyrinomonadaceae bacterium. Lineage (GTDB taxonomy): Bacteria > Acidobacteriota > Blastocatellia > Pyrinomonadales > Pyrinomonadaceae > PSRF01. Next base: position 5,151 of record JAICQI010000222.1, on the reverse strand, counting down.
CGAGAAAACTCTCTGTTGGCGGCACACCCGCTTCTTCATGTCCACGCGAGCGCAACCTGCCGTCGATAAATTCAGTCGTCGCGGGCTTGCCAAAATCATGGGCCAATGCCGCCAGCATCACCGTCACCTGGCGCGGGTACGAGAGATCGCCAATCAGCTCGCGGGCGCGATCGATCACGAGCTGCGTGTGTACAAACACGTCGCCCTCCGGATGCCATTCCGGATCCTGCGGCACGTCGATCAGGCTCTGAATCTCCGGAAAGAGTTTCTCGATTGCGCCCAGCTTTCGTAACCATGCGAGTCCCACTGACGGTCGCGAAGCTTGGATCAGGAGTTTTTCCAACTCGCCCCAGATTCGCTCCGCAGGAAGATCGTCGAGATCGATCGATCTGCAAAGCGCAATCGTGTCCGGATGAATATCAAATTCAAAACGGGCAGCGAATTGCGCCGCACGCAAAACGCGCAGACTATCTTCAGCAAAAGTCTCCGGGGCAACCGCACGCAAAACGCGCTGCTCGATATCTCGACGTCCTTCGTACGGATCGATCAGCTCGCCGGTGAGTGGATCCTGAAGAATCGCGTTGATAGTGAAGTCGCGGCGTCGTGTTGCTTCGGCAACGCTCATCGACGGATCGCCCTCGATCACAAACGCCTTGTGACCCCGCCCTGATTTGCGCTCACGGCGCGGAATGGAAACGTCGAGATGTTGTCCGAGCTTGTAAACGGTAAACGACTCGCCAACGACGTTGACTGGTCCAAACTGGTCCAGCAGCTCGCGTAGCCTGGCAGGCTCCAACTGATAAACTTCGAGGTCCCAGTCCTTCGGTTGTGCGCCCATCAGCGCATCACGCACACACCCACCCACCAGCAGCGCCCGGCCACCGGCATCGCGAATGTTTTGTGCGAGTGAGATAACTTTCTGATCAGCGTTCATCCGCGGCTAAGTTTTTACTCTTCTTCAGGCGATTCAACGACGATCTGAACGCCGCGTGTGGATGGCAAGCAACTGATCACCTGGGCCCGATCGATCTTCGTCAAGTCACTGCCGGCGGCGTGCCACAGTTTGACCCAGAACGTGCGCGTCGAACCGTGAATCGCAAACGTGGAACCGTCGATCATCACCGGCACCGGCTCCGCAACCGTTCCCGCCCGCAACGTTTCCAGCAACTCGGGAATGTACGGCTTGAACTTGTCGAACTGGACCAGCACGGCACTATCGTCGATCTCAGCCGGCGGCAGCTCAACCGGATCCGGCGACTCCAGCAACAGGCGCGTCTCAGTCTGTTGATTTCGTTTCTTAACTACCGGCATAAACTCAGCTCGTCTCAGGCGTCGCAACGGGATACGGCTTCAAACGCTTTTGTAAGTGCTCCGCCAGATCCGAAACTTTTATTCGCTCCTGCTCCCATGTATCACGATCACGCACGGTGACAGCTTCATCTTCAAGTGACTGGTGATCCACCGTAATGCAAAACGGAGTCCCGATTTCATCCTGTCGCGCGTAAAGCTTGCCGATGCCGCCGGTGTCGTCGTAAACCGCTCGCAACACGGGCTGCAACGAGCGCTTGATCGCCTTTGCCATCCCGACGATCTCCGGCTTGTTCTTCGCCAGCGGCAGAATCGCAGCCTTGATCGGCGCGAGTTGCGGACTGAGCTTCAGAATCACTCGCGTCTCACCCTTGTCGGTGGTTCGCTCCGAGTAAGCATCCATCAACACGGCGAGCACGGTGCGATTGACTCCCGCCGCGGGCTCGATAACGTGCGGGTAAAACCGCTGCTTCGTCGGTTCGTCAAAGTACGAGAGATCCTCGGTCGAATCGGGGTTGATGCGCTTCCCTTCCTCATCGAGCTTATTCTTCGAGTGAGTGCTCAAATCGAAATCAGTCCGCCAGGCAATTCCCATCAATTCTTCCCAGGGCTTTTCGCGTTCGGGAAAATATCTGTACATGATGTCAACTGTGCGTTTGGAATAATGCGCCAGCTCATCTTCCGGGACTTCGTACAAATAAAGATTTTCGCGACTGATCCCCAACGAGCCAAACCACTCAAGGTATTGTTCCACCCAATAGTCCACTAACTTTGAGTGCTCGGCCGATGGTGAAACAAAGTACTCCATCTCCATCTGCTCGAACTCACGCGTCCTTAAGATGAAATTCCCCGGGGTCACTTCGTTCCGAAAAGACTTGCCAACCTGCGCAATACCAAACGGCAATTTGCGTCGCATGGCAGTCTGCACGTTCAGAAAGTTAATGAATATGCCCTGTGCTGTTTCGGGTCTGAGATAGGCGAGCGAGGTCGGATCGTCGTCTGCGACTGCTCCCAATTTGGTTTGCAGCATCGTGTTGAACGGGCGAGCTTCCGTCCAGTCATTCGACCCACAGGCAGGACATTTCTGGTCAACGATCTTGTCGGCTCGAAAACGACCTTTGCACTTACGGCAATCAACCAGCCAATCATTGAACGTCGCTTCATGGCCCGAGTACTGCCAAACCAGTCGATTGAGAATGATCGACGAGTCGATGCCCTCGATGTCATCGCGCTCGTAAACGAGCCAGCGCCACCAGGCTTGCTTGACGTTATTGCAGAGCTCGACGCCGAGTGGACCATAATCCCACGCGCTACCGAGGCCGCCATAGACCTCAGACGAAGGAAAAACAAAACCTCGCCGCTTGGCGAGAGAAACGATGGTGTCGATGTTTGGTGCAGGCACGAATACAGGATTAACAGAATTCCCCGCATTAGTAAAATGCTGCGATTTGGAACCCTGTTAACCCTGTCACATTCTGATTACTGTTAACTATTTGCTTGGTGTTTGAATGTTGACGTCGATGTTTTGCTTTCCTCCACCTCCGAATATTCGTCCTCTAAACATGTAAAGCCCCACCAGTATGACGAGCACAAAAATCACGACTATGGCGACCACTCCGACATTGGCGGCGCTTCCGCCTTCTTCGGCCATAAACGTTCCTCCTTGTTGATTGAAGCGAGATTTACGAGGGGGGCTAAAGCGGGGAAGGCTTATTAAACCACAAAGCCACCAAAAAGGAATAGGTCATATAAGTCCTAATTGGACCTATATGACCTATCTCTTACTTCTTACGACGTGATTTGACGTCGCCCATCTGCACCGTCGGCGTGGGTTGTGGGGCGGCTGCGCCACTCGGAACCAGCCACAGCTCAACGCTGTCTTCCTCACGGAATCCACCGTTCACAACCGTGAGACGCGAAGCGTCGATGCCGCGATGCGATACGAGGTATTCACGCGCACGGCTCATCAGCTTTTGGCCCTGGCCCAGCGGGCTCATTCGACCACCGTACGCAATTATGTAAGCGCGCGCGGATGGATCGTTTTGCAATTCCACCGCGAGATTGTCGAGGCGAGCTTTCTGATCGTTAAGCGAACAACTGTTACATTCGTCGAACTCCTGCGCCACGATTACTTTCTTTTCGATCGGTGTAATGACCGAAACGGCTTGCGCACTCTGCGCGCACGCCGGATCCGCGGAGCCGTCGTCAGCAGTCAACGTCGCAGTGATGCGCTGGCCGCCGAGCCCGGTTGAGTCGACGTTCAACGTGGACGTGCCCATTCCGCTGATAATGCGGGCACTGGACGGCGTAACCTTCCACGTATATCTCAACGGCGCGGTACCGTTGTATGCGACATCAGCCGAGTAAGTAATGATCTCGCCATCTGTCACCTGGTTCGGCGCCGAGATGTTCACGGGGAACGGACACGGTGACTTCGGAATCGGTGGCAGCGGCCGATAGTTCACGACAACACACTTGACGCGCCCGGCCGGGACTTCAATGTCGCGCATCCAGAATTGTCCGTTAGGCAATCTGACCTGTACGTTGTGCACCCCTGGTTCGAGATCGAAGGCCAGGTAATCGGTTTTGGTTTCACCGCGCGGCTTGCCGTCGATGGTTAGCAAGAGACCGCCAGGCGTAGTCAGAATCTTGATCGTGCCGTACTTTACTTTCTTCGTTTTCGCAGCGACATTCGACGCCTGAACAGTAAAGAATGTCAGCGCGAGCAAAGCGGCAAAGGCAAACTTCAGACTGAGGATGAATTTACGTGTCGACACTGCCTTATTCCTCCTCCTTCGTTTGCTGGCCCAACTTCATCTTCGCGTAACGTCGTCTTAAACCTGCGCCTGCCGCTGCCAGCCCCGTGCCTAACAGGAACAGCGAACCAGGCTCCGGCACTCCGGGAGGAGTTGGCGTCGGCGTCGGTTCAGAAAACTGAGTGGGCGTCGGATTCGGAGTTGGCGTTGGCGACTCGTTCCGTTCGTTACAATCGTCACACTGATTTATGAAAGCGAGTGGTACCGCGGCAAGAAACAAGAACGGCCACTTCGGAAAACCTCCCGCGATGATAGGCGGGATCTCGCCACAGTCGCAGATGGAGCCGTCAACTTCGCCCTCTTCGATGTACTCGACACCGAGCTGTTGTCCTTCAGAAGTGATTGCGACTCCGGAGATGATCGACTCTGCCTTGTTGCCGCCTTGTTGAGTTCCCTCCGCGCGTGGTCCACTTTGCTGCGTGCCGCCCTTCTGGGTGGCAGGATCCTGCGCGACGACTGTATTGAGCCTTAGATCGAGCGTGCCTTGAGAGCTGCTAAGTGTTTGGACCACCTGTTTGCTTGTTACCGGATCAGCCAGGGCGGGCACCACGATCAAAAGCATGGAAAGGGTTGCTGCAACCAGCCGGACGGCGGTTTTGGGGAGTCTCTTGTTTAAGATCTGGGCAGGGGCTAGTTTCATACGTTTCAGCGATCCGACCATCGCTATCGAGCGGGTCTGGTTGACTTTGTCAATACGAAGACACTGCTAATAACCAAAAAACTCCAGCCGCACGATCGTTTTTTTGCTGGTAGTTTGCTTGGTATGCGAGCGTCCGGCAGGTCAAAAGGCAACCGACCACTTAAAACCTCTCGCGATTTGGACACATAGAGGTGCCCAACTGCGTGCAAATCCAGGGCCGTCACGAAATCCTCAGAACATTGAAGGATCTGAGACTTTGAGGCAGGAAAATGTCTGAAAATTGGACCAGCATTCCAAAAACTGGACAGCTAAATTGGCGCCTCTCGAGCAGAACAAGTCAGGAAGAGGGGCCTGCCCTCGCTGTCACTTGGGTCGAAACAGCGGGGG